>CAMFEP010000050.1 GCA_945949405.1 Kiritimatiellales bacterium | reverse complement strand
TGCCCTCCCGCAGCCAGAAACGCCTGCACCTCCGCACAACCCTGCATTTGCTCAGCAAAATGAAGCGTCTGCGCCACGTCGCGCAACCGGTGCTCGGCTCAAATCCTCGCCCAATGCGTCCGCGCATTGCTTAGGCGAGGATTTGGGGCGCGAAGGGGCATCTTGCGCCACCTGCCGTCCGGGTCCCGCTGGGCCCCGGACCACCATTTTGGTTCCGAGGTGGGTTGCGGCGTCTGGATGCGGTCATTATACGCAACGCCGCATGTCCGCCGGGGAGGGGCGAGTGACACGAGCCTGATTCCCGCGGCGTCGCGGCGCTCCGCCCTCCCGTATGCGTAATGAATGCTGACGCTGTGTATGGTCGTCTTGCGTCACCTCGCGCGGTGTTGCTATGCTACGCCCGTTCTTGTCGCGGCAACCGTCGCGCGAACAGGAGTTGAAACATGTCAGAGACACCCGCCGAGTACAATGCCAGCCCGGTGCCCGCCCCCGCGGCGGAGGCACATGTGCCGGTCGTCGAGCCGGCGTCGATCCCCGGCGTGCTTTCCGGACGGATCGTGGACGAGGCGCTGGTGCAATTGCGCAAGCTCGGGGAGCTGCGCGAACAGGAACTCAAGCGCCACGAGCTGGTCATCGCGGAAATGCGCGAGCATGTGCAGCGGCATGCAAAGAACAACCGCCTGCTGGTGGTGCTGGGGCTCGGCGCGCTTGCGCTCATCGCGGCGCTGGCGGGGGTGCTGTATCAGCTGCGCGACGAGCAGCAGCGCACGCGCACGGAGGTCTCGTTGGCCGCCGGCGCGGTGGCGCAGATGCGCGCCTCGGTGCAAGACGCCACGGTCAAACAGGAGACGGGCCTGAACGGGCTGGCGCAGGGCGTCAACACCACCGCGCAGAAGCTGGATGCGGTGTATGCGGGGGTCAGCGCCAAGGTTGACGACGGGCTGAACGGGTTGCGCGCGGAACGGGAGGCGATCCAGACGGGCATTCGCGTGGCGCTCGACGATCAGCGCCGCCAGATGATCGACCGCGAGGTGGCGTTGCGCAACGAGGAACAGCGCCTGCGCCAGGAAATGGAGAGGGTACGCGAGGCGCGCCAGAAGATCATCCAGGAAGCGATTGACAAGCTCTCGACGCTCTCGCAGCAGGCGCCGGCGGCGGGGCCTTGATCGACCGCGTCCGGAGGCCGCGGGCCACCGCGGAATGCGGAAGGTGGTCCGGGGCCTCTGGACCCGGACGCCGAAACCCAAGCCCGCTCACCCCCCGCCAAAAATCTCGCGCACGGGAATAGCGTCGGGACCTTCCACAAAATCCGCGGCGCAGGCGGCGGCAACGCTGGCCGCCATGGGCACGAACTTGCCCGTGGCTTCAAAGAAAACCGTTCCCGCTTCATCCAGGATGCGCCCGCGCGTTTGAATCAGCCGCGCTTTTCCGGCAGCGACGTCGCCTTCGAAGCGCAGGCGCTGGCCCACGGTGATGGGCCGCAGCATGCGCACGGAGAGTTCCGCCGCGACGCAGGCGCGGCGCGCATACAGAATCGCGGCCCAGGTCATCACCTCGTCCACGACCGTGGTGGCGATGCCGCCGTGCACGATTTCCTTCCATCCGCGATCGGCATCACGCGGTGCATAGCGGATCACGACGAGGCCCTGCTCGTGGCGGGACTTTAGGCGCAGCCCGTGGGGATTGGCCTCGCCGCAGACGAAGCAGGACCTGGTCCAGGGCAGGACGCCGTCGGGGATCTGGTGGGGCGTGGCGGTCATCCGGCCATTCCTGCTTTCATGAGTTCCAGATTAGTAGAGACGCACTGCGTGCGCCACATTATCCTTGGCCCCAATGAGCCGCACCATCCGCCAGATTTTCCCAACGTCGATCGCCGAGGGGCGCCTGCCGGTGGCGGCGGCGTTGAATCGCGAGCTGTTGCGGGACATCGCGGGCTTCATGGCTGACGACCTTGCGGGCAAGGCCTGGTCGAAAAAACATTACCGCGGTGGGTATACCTCATATGCGTCGCTCGACGACATGCACCGGCGCACGCCGTCCTGTGGGCGGCTGGAAGCGCTCTTGCTGCCGCATGCGAAGGCCTATGCCCGCGCGCTGGGCTGGTCGTTGAAGGGGCGGCGCCTGCGCATGACCACCTGCTGGATCAACATCATGCCGCGGCACACCTACCATACGCTGCATTTGCATCCGCACGCGGACATCAGCGGCACCTACTATGTGGTGACGCCGCCGGGCAGCGTGCCGCTGCGCCTGGAAGATCCGCGCATGGGTTTTTATATGCATGCCCCGCCGCGCATGGCCGGGCGCAAGCAGGACGGCGCCTATGTGGATATTCCGCCGCGCGCGGGAGCGTTCGTCCTGTTCGAAAGCTGGCTGCGCCACACGGTCCCCCCGAACGGGTCGCGCCAGCCGCGCGTCAGCGTGAGTTTTAACTACTCGCTGGAGTGAGGGCGGGCGGATCGGCTACATTGCCGACATGCAAAACCTGTTGGAACAAATTCTCGGGCAGCAGAGCGGTCCCCTCGTGCAGTTCATCAAGTATGCGATCGGCGGCGCTATTGCCACGTCCGTGCATATCGTGATGTTTCACCTGGCGGCTTGGAAAGTGTTCCCGGCGCTCCAACCGGAGGACTGGGCGGTAAAAGTCTTCAAGCTGCCCGTGGCGCTGGAAGACGATGCGCGACGCGCACGCAATTCCATGATCGACAACGGGCTTGCGTTTCTCGTGTCCAACTTCGTCGCGTATGTCGTGAATATCTACTGGGTCTTCGAGCGGGGGCGACACGGATTCTGGGTGGAGATCGGTCTGTTCTATCTGGTTTCCGGGGTGTCGGTCGTGATTGGCACCGCGATGATGGGGCACCTGATCAAGCGCTACGGGGTGCGCACGACTTATGCCTTTCTCTGCAATCTTGTCTCGGCCCTGCTGATCAATTTCGCCATGCGCAAGTTTGTGATATTCAAGGGATAGGGGAAGTCAAAAGTCTAAGGTCCAAGGTCACAGGTCGCGGAGTGGGGCTTGTGTATTCCTGACCTTCGACTTTGGACCTTTGACTTTAGACGCATTCGCACATGTGCGGTCGCTTCACATTGACGCGGTTTCCGGACGGCTGGGCGGCGCTGCTGGCGTTGCCGGGCTTTGAGAAGCCCAAGCCGCGCGGTAACATTTCTCCCGGGGAATACATCCTCACGGTTTTGCGCGATCCGGAAATTGCGCATCCGATTCCGCAGATGCTGTTCTGGGGGTTTCTGCCGGCCTGGGTGAAGGATGCGAAGTCGGTTTCGCGTCCGATCAATGCGCGCGCCGAAACGGCGGCGGAAAAGCCCTATTTCCGTGCGGCAATCCGGCACCGGCGGTGCCTGATCCCGGCGGACGGATTTTTCGAGTGGTCCGGCGAACGCGGGCAGCGGCGGAAGCATTATTTTCAGATGCGGGACGAACAGCCCTTCGCGCTTGCGGGAATTTGGGAGCGCTGGCAGGGGCCGGGCGACGAGCTGATCGATTCCTGCGCGATCCTCACGACGACCCCGAACGCCGTGGTCAAGCCGGTGCACGACCGCATGCCGGTGATCATCCGCCAGGAAGATTTTGCGTTGTGGCTCGATCCGCACGCGCAATCGCACCGCACGGTGGCGCACCTGCTGGCGCCCCATCCCGCCGAGGCGATGAAGGAGGCGCCGGTGGGGCGTGATGGCGGGGAACAAAAAGAATTGTTCTAATCACCACGCTGAGGAGTAGCCCGAGCCACCGTCTTGGCACAATATAGTACGTCCGCCCGGGAGGGGCGAGTGACACGAGCCCGATGCTCGCGGCGTCGCAGCGCTCCGCTCTCCCGGATGCGCATGGACTAAACGGATTTTTTTTCGAACTCCGCGAGGTCACCAACGATGCGATCCGCCATGGACAAATCCTGGGATGGGCGGCCGGGGCGAACGAGGGCGATGCAAGCCATGCCGGCGCTTTTGGCGGCGCGCACGCCGGCGTTGGAATCCTCGAACACCAGGCATTGCGCGGGCGCGAGGGCGAGCCGTTGCGCGGCGAGGCGATAGCAGGCCGGGTCGGGCTTGCCGGGGGCATAGTCATCCGCGCCGAGAAAAAACGTGAGGTGTGCGCCGATGCCCATCATGGCCACGGCTTCGCCGACGGTTTTGGTGGATGACCCCGAAACGATGGACACGGGGTGCGTGGCGGCGAGGCGCTTGAGCAGGGCAATCGAGGTTTCGATGCGGATGTCCCGCGAGGCGGTGAGGCGCTGGTAATGCGGCGCGATGGCGCGCTCCATGTCCGTGACGGACAGGGTGAATTGTGGAAATTGGCGCACGATGTCGCGATAAATATCCCGCCAGGAACGTCCATAGACCAGGGCCTGGGCCTGGGCTTCTGAAAACGCGCCCACCTGTTCGCGCAGGTAGGTTTGAATCGCCTCGACCCAGAGCACTTCCGAGTCGATCAGGGTCCCGTCGAGGTCGAAGATATAGGCGTGGATATCGTGCATGGCGGCGCTCGTGGCGGGACTATTGCATGATGGGGACGGGGAAAAAAGGGGCAAAGGAATATTTTTGGGGATTTTTCCGGAATCTTCCACCCCAGCGCCCTATTGCTTTATGGCGGGGCCCACTGTGGGACCGAAAAGAGGGAGGAAGACAATGCGTGGCGTGTTGATTTTGCTGGTGGTGTTGGCCGCAACCGTGGGCGTTTGCCGGGCGGGGGAGTCTGGGGATGCGCAGAATTCCGGGCGGGAGCGCGTGGTGTTGCCGTCGGCGGTCGTGCGTTCTGTGCTCTACGACCGGGAGGCGAAGCGCCTGTGGATTTTATTCCCGGGCAATACGGTATATGCGTATGAGTCCGTGCCAGAAGCGCGGTTTGCGGCACTGATCACCGCCGAGAGCGCGGGGGCATATTTTCAAACGCACATCCGCAATCAATATGCGGCGCGGCGGGTTGTGACAGAGGTGGCGGCGCATCGGAGCGGGGGGAAGCGGAATTAACGGGAAGCGGAAAAACGCACTTCCGCGAATAACAAATAACAGACAAGAGCGCCCTTGCCGCGGCGGCGCGGGATGACAAATTGGCCTGGAATGGCGCGCGTAGCCGTTGTTATCCCGAGCCGTCGCGGTGAGGGCGCCATATTGCTTCTCGTCCCGAAATACATGGGCGGTGGGGCGGCCGGGGGATTTATTCTTATGGGTGGCGGGCGACGCTGGGCTCGGAGGGGTAGTCTGAATGGGGGATGTTTGCAAAACAGCTTGCCGGACGTGCGGTGGCGGACTATCTTATTCGGGTAATTGCGCCCCTGATGTGGGCCCCGCAAAAAGGGAAATCCGATGGCAGCACCGATCACGGTTGTTAAGAAAAAGCCGACGATGTCCTTCAATAAGCCTGCGGAAGACGCGGGTGGCGCCAGCGAAGCTCCGGCCGGTTTTACGGCGGCACCGGGCGGGCTGTTCATCGCGAAGGAGTCCCCGTACGTTCTGGGCGGCGTTTGCGCGATTCTTGCCGTATTGTGTTTCCTGTGTCTGCTCCTGTTGCAGTGGATGGAGTGGAAGGATCTCAACCTCGCCACCGCCGCCGCGCCGGTTGCCGCCAGCGCACCCGCCGCACCCGCATCGTGACTTTCGCGGGGACCGCATGAAGCCGCCACGGCCACCCGCCGTCGACCGCGGCGATCAACTCCTCGCACAAGCCAAAACCAGCCGTGCCATGGCTTCCGGGCTCGTGGCGCGCTGGCTGGGCACGAACGACTTTCCCGATCACCTGCTTGAAAGCATCACGCGCGACCGCGCATTCTTGATGGAAACGGTCTATGGCGTGGCGCGCCGACGGCGCAGCCTGGAGTGGGCGCTGCGGCCCTATGTGGCCCACCCGCCCGCCATTTCCGTGCAGGCCTGTTTGCTGGTGGGCGCCTATCAGTTGCTGTTCATGGATCACGTGCCCGCGCATGCGGCGGTCAATGACGCCGTGGAAGCCGCGAAGCTCGCGGGCGGCCCGGGCGTGGCGGGCTTCGCCAACGGGGTCATGCGTCGGCTGGCGGAGCAGGCGGCGCGCATCCGCCAGGAATTGGGAACTCAGCCGCTGGGGGTGCGCGAATCATTTCCCGACGTGCTGGTGCATCGCTGGGAGGCGCAGTTTGGCGCGGTGCGCGCCGAGGCGCTTTGCCGCTGGCACAACGAACGGCCGCGCACCGTGATCCGCCTCGACCGCCGCCGCGCCAAGGTGCCGGAATTTTTGGCGAGGCTGCAGGCCGCGGGCATGACGGGTGCGGCCGCGCATCCCTTCCGTCCCGACGCGTGCATTCAATTGCCGGCGGGCGTTTCCGTTGCGGAGGTTCCGGGGTTTGATGAGGGCCTGTGGATGGTGCAGGACCCCGCGACGCTGGTGGCGGTGGAATTGCTCGCGGCGCGGCGCGGCGATCGCGTGCTGGATGCCTGTGCGGCGCCGGGCGGCAAGGCCATGTGTATCGCGGAGGCGTTGGATGGCAGCGGGGAACTCGTCGCGCTGGATGTGCATGCGGATCGTCTTGGGCCGCTCCAGGAAAACGTGGCGCGCATGAGGGCGCCGGTGCGGATCGTGCAGGCCGATGCGCGTGACCCCAAGCTGCCCGAGCAGATTGGGCGGGAGCTTTTTGACCGTATTCTCGTGGACGTGCCCTGCACCAACACGGGCGTCTTTCGTCGCCGGCCCGATGCGCGCTGGCGTTTTTCCGCCGCCCGGCTGACCGCGCAGGCGCGCGTGCAAAAGGCGATCCTGGAAAACCTCGTGCGCCTGCTCAAGCCCGGCGGGGCGATGGTCTACAGCACGTGCAGCCTGGAGCCGGAAGAAAACGTGCAGCTCGTGGGACGGTGGATGAGGCGGCATCCGGATTTGAAGTCGGAGCGCCAGGTAATTCTGTTTCCGCCGGACACGCAGACAGACGGCGCCTTTGCGGCGCTGTTAAAAAAGGGCTGATGCCTGAAACCTGAAACCGGAGGTTCGGAACAGACCGGCGAAGTGAACGACAAGCCGGCCCCTTCCTTCCTGCCCCCGCCGAACTTCAGGCTTCAGGTTTCCGATTTCAGCCCTCCGCAATGACCGCCTGCACCGCGGCGATGACGCGATCATGGATGCGGCCGTTGGTGGCGATGACGCCGACGTTGTTGCGCAGGGTACGACCGAGGGAAAAATCCAGCGGCTTGCCGGCGGTATCGGAGACGCGTCCGCCCGCTTCAGCCACGATCAGCGCGCCGGCGGCATGGTCCCAGATCATTTCCTCATAGACGGAAGTCTTGGAGGGCAGGCGCATGTAGAGGCTTGCCTCGCCGCGCGCCACGACGCTGTATTTGCACTGGCTGTCGAGGTGCAGGGACGGTTTGGTGATTCCCAAGCGCGCGGCGATACGCGAGGAGCGGCTGTGCGACGTGTGTCCGGTTTCCACGGACTCGCAGACCACGGCCTCGGCGGGAGAAGCGGCGGGTGACACGGTGGCGGTCTGCATGGTCTTGCCGGCCAGGCTGCCCACGGTGGCGCCAAGGCCTTTGCGCGCGGCGAGGATCACGCCGGTTCCGTCTTTTCCGGACATCGATCCCTCCGGCAGGCTGGGACAGCCCAGCACGCCAAGAATGATCTGGCCATTCTCAATGAGCGCTAGGGCAATGGCATATTGATCGTTGCGGATGAAGCCCTTGGTGCCGTCGATCGGGTCCATGGTCCAGAAACGTCCGGTGGCGCCGCCCTGATGGTGGCCGCGATCGATGGCGGCCATGACCTGGGCCTCGCCCATGGCGGGCTGGATGCGCGCGACATGTTCCAAGACTTTTTTCTGCAGTTCCGCATTTTCGGGCGCGCGCAAGACCCCGGCCTCTTCCTCCGCCATCAGCGGATCACCGGGAAAATGCGCATGCAAGCGGTCGCTGATGATCGCCTGTACGCCGAGATCGGCGATGGTCACGGGCGAGCGGTCTTTTTTGGTGAGGGTGTCTTCCGTGACCAGCGCGGCGCGCACGTTGCGGCTGAGGGCGCAGGCGAGGCGCACGGCATCGAGGGCAACCTGGAGTTCTGTGTCTAGCATGGCGAGGGGTTCCTTTGCGTATGGGATGAGCGGGCGATTATGCAGGAAATGGGCGGAAAGACAAGGGGGGGGCGGTGCGGCGAAACCAGAGCGGCTCGGCGCAGCCTCGCCCTCCAGTTGCGTATTGCGGGGGAATTGGAGGGCGAGGCTGTGCCGAGCCGGGCCTTGCGCTTACGCAGCCCTCATCAATCCGCGCACGAGCAAGGCGCCGAGCCCGAAGGCCAGCAGCGAGCCGGCGAACGAGGCGAGGACATAGGCGCCGGCATGCAGGTAGGCGCCGACCTTCAGAAATTGCGCCGTTTCAAAAATCAGCGAGGACATGGTGGTGAAGCCGCCGCAAAAACCGGTGGCGAGCAGCAGGCGCGCTTCGGGCGACAAATGCGAAACCGGCGTCACGAGCTGGGCCAGCGCGCCGATTGCGAAGCAGCCCAGCACGTTCGCCGCAAGGGTGCCCGCGGGAAAGGGCTGCGCCGGCAGGGCCAGGGCCAGCAGGTAGCGCGCGACGCTCCCGACGAATCCGCCGGCGCCGACGAGCAGGCTGTTGATGAGGATTGCGTGCATGGGTTGACTGGGAACCAGCGTAATTTAGTGGGGGGGCGGGCCCAAGCAGAAAAAGCCAGGCAGGGCGGGGCCGTCAGACCCGCCGACATCAGGATGGCGCGCCCGGCGGTCGCGCCCTGCCCCGCCCCTCCCGGGTTGAAACGCGCGCGGTCTTTCGACTACTCTCCCCTCGCCATGAAAATTATCTGTGCCACCAATATGCCGCTGGCCCGCGAAGCCTTTGCGACGCTGGGCGACGTGGTGATCAAAGAAGGCCGCGCCATCGCGCGCGAGGATGTGCGCGATGCGGAGTTGCTGGTGGTTCGCTCGACCACCAAGGTGAATCGCGCGTTGCTTGAGGGATCCGCCGTGCGCTTCGTGGGCACGGCGACGATCGGCACTGATCATCTCGACATTCCGTATCTCGACGAAAACAACGTCCGCTGGTGCTATGCGCCCGGGTGCAACGCCAACAGCGTGGCGGAATATGTGATGACGGCGCTGCTTACGCTCGCGCAGCGCCACGGGTTTGCGCTTGCGGGCAAGACGCTGGGCGTCATCGGCGTGGGAAATGTCGGCAACCGCGTGGTGGAAAAAGCGCAGGCGCTGGGGCTCGAGGTCCTGTTGTGTGATCCGCCGCGGGAGCGCGGTATTGTCGATTGCCGATTGCCGATTGAAGATTGCGGGACCGGATTTTTGCCCTTGCAAGAAGTTTTGGCCGAGGCGGATATTGTGACGCTGCATGTGCCGTTGACAACGGGGGGGGACGATCCGACGTATCAGATGGCGAACGACACGTTTTTTGCGGGCATGAAGCGCGGCGCGATTTTCATCAATTCCGCGCGCGGCCCGGTGATGGACACCGAGGCGCTGCTGTGTGCCCTCGACGTTGGAATCGTGGCGCACGCAGTGATCGACACCTGGGAGGGCGAGCCGGCCTATCGGCACGACTTGATGCCACGGGTGGCCCTTGCCACGCCGCACATCGCGGGCTATTCCTATGAAGGACGTGTGAACGGCACGGTGATGGTGTATCGCGAAGCTTGCCGGTTTCTGGGCGTGGCGCCGACGTGGTTGCCCGATGCGCTCCTGCCCACCCCGTCCGTGCCGGAGATTGAAATGGATGTCGCAGGAAAAGCTACAGAGTCCGTCCTATATGCCCTGTGCCGCCGTCTTTACGACATCGAAGCCGACGATGCGCGCATGCGCGAGACCGCGCTTGACGACGACGCGTTGCGCGCCGTCGCATTCGACAGGCTGCGAAAAACCTACCCCGAGCGGCGCGAATTTCCGCACACGAGTGTCGTCTTGCGAAACGCGGACACCGCGTTGACGGCGGCGGTTGCCCGGCTGGGGTTTGGAGGTATAATGCCGCGATGACCAAACACTTTCACATTCCCGAACTGGAGTTTATTCCGCTGGATGCCGAAGCGCTCGTGGCGCTGCTGGCGGGACCGAAGGCCTTTCTGAAAAAAATTGGTGACGACGGAGAGATGATAGACCAGGTCGTCGAGGTCGCCACGTTGACGCAGGCGTTGCTGGCGCGAACCGGCGCGCAGGCGCCGTGGATTTGTTATCTGGCCCAGGACCCGGACACGGGCGGCATCGTGGGGACCTGCGGCTACAAGGATAAACCCACGGCGAATGGCGTGGTGGAGATCGCGTATTTCACCTTCCCGGATTTCGAGGGAGTCGGCGTAGGTACGGGCATGGCGCAGGAGCTGCTCGCGCGCGCCTTTGCGGAACCGGTCGTCAACAGCGTGATTGCCCATACCAAGGGGAAGAAAAGCGCGTCGGCGCGCGTGTTGGAAAAAGTTGGGATGACCTGCACGGGCCAGGTGGATCACCCCGAGGACGGGCGTGTCTGGCGCTGGGACTTGAGCCGGTAGTCCGCGCGAAGCACGCGGACTGGCAGAGGCGCACAGCGTGCGCCTCTTGGGAGAACAAAGGATGACGGGACGTTGCCATTGCGGGGCGGTGCGCTACGAGAGCACCGGAAACGTGGTGCGGTTTGCTTATTGCCACTGCGACGACTGCCGCAAGATTTCGGGGTCGCCCTTCAGTTCGGCGCTGGTGTTGGAGGCGGCGGGTTTTAAAATCACGCAGGGCGAGGACCTGTTGACGGGATACGTGTCGTCTCCGGGAAAAACGCGCAGTTTTTGCAGGCAATGTGGCGCGCATATTTGCGCGCGCATGGTGGCGAGGCCGGAGATCGTGATCATCCGCGCCGGCACGCTCGATGTGCCGCCGCCGGTGTCGCCGCAGATGCACGTCTGGACCAAGGCCCGTGCGCCGTGGTGCGCGATTTGTGATACACTGCCGCAATACGAGGAAGGGTATATTCCAAAATGATGATGGGTGGGCGATTTCGTTTGTTGTTGGTGCTCGCGGTTGCCGGTTTTTCCGCCTGTTCGCGCGGGGCGCCGCCTGCTGTCGAGGCGGTGTCGACGGCCCCGGCGGTGATCGCGCCGGGCGAGTGGACGCAGGATTTGGATGCGGCGCTGGCGCTGGGAAAACAAGAGGGATTGCTGGTTTTTATGAATTTCATGGGGTCGGACTGGTGCGGCGTGTGCATTCAGACCGAAAAGAGTGTGTTCAAGACGGACAATTGGGCGGCGTATGCCGCGTCCAATTTCGTCATGGTGGCGTTGGATTTTCCGGAAAACGAGGCGCTGGTGCCGCCGGCCTGGCGCGCGCGCAACGAGGCGTTGCGGCGGCAGTTGCAAGTCGAGGGATTCCCGACTTTTATCATCGTCGACCCGGTCGACAACACGCCCGTGGCGCGATTGGGGGCGTATCGGGGCATGACCGCGGAGGGGTTTATTCAGGACGTGCGCCGCATCGTGCGCCTGACGCCCGGCGCGATTGCGCATGCGGAGGCGGGGCTGGTGCCCGAAACGCTGACGCGCTACCGTGAAATCATCGCCAGATTGCGCGCCGCGCAAGGCGAATTGGACGCCTGGCTCAAAACCCAACCGGAGCGCAACGAAGAAAATCTCGCGCGCCACCGCGACTTCTTGCAAAAGCTCGACCGGCAGCATGACGAGGCGGACCAATTGGAGGGCGTCGCGCCCGCGCCTTCGGGCTGACGGCGCGCGGAATCGCATATGTCACGTTGGGCCATCACGGCGGAGCGCATGTGGGACGGGACCGCGGATCGTGCGGTGGAAAGCCAGGCGGTGGTGATCGATGGCGCCGCGATTGTCGCGGTGATCCCGAAGGCCGAGTTGCCCCCTGGAATTCCGGTGCGGGCATTTCCTGGCGCCACGCTCCTGCCCGGACTCATTGACGCGCACGTGCATTATAGCGCCGCGATGGGGCCGGCGTTTTTGGCGGCGGGCGTGACCACGATTCGCGATGTCGGGAACGATCTCGACTGGATTCTCGAACAGCGGGCGCGGCATGCGGCGGAGCCGGCGTGCGGGCCGACGATTGTGTGTTGCGGGCATTTGCTCGATGGCCCCCAGGCGATATGGAAGCACATGGGACGGCCCCATCGCGACGCGGAGGCCTTGCGCGCGTCCGTGCGCGAGGAGGTGGCGCGGGGCGTGGACGCGATCAAGTTTTATGCGGGGCTCGACCTCGACATGCTCGCGGCGGGGGTTGCGGAGGCGCGGGCGCAGCGTCATTGGAGTTTGGCGCATCTGGGCGCGGTGACGGCCGAGGATGCGGCGCGGGTGGGGCTGAACGAAATTCAACACCTCACGGGCTGTGCGCCGGCGTGGAAGGCCAGCACGGTGGACGAGCAGGATGCGTTGATCGATGTGCTGCTGGAACATCAGGTGGTGATGACCCCCACCCTGGTTGTGTGGGACCGGCTTGGCGGGCTTGGCGACCTGGCTTTTTTTCACGATGAACGCCGCGCGTGGGTGCATCCCTGCCATCGTGCGATCTGGGATCGCTATCGGGTGGCGCAGGCGGACCGGCATTGTTATCAGAGCGCGATGGCGCACGTGAAGTCCTGCCTGGCGCGCATGCAGGCGCGCGGGCTGACGCTGGCGCTGGGCACCGACGCGCCATTCCCGCATTTGATTCCCGGGTTCAGCGTGCATGATGAGCTGGCGATGTACGTCGACGCGGGGATTGCGCCCGTGGCCGCGTTACGCAGCGCCACAAGCATTGGGGCGCGGGTGCTGGGTGTGGCGGCGGCGCGCGCGGGCCGGCTCGTGCCGGGGATGCAGGCGGATCTTCTGGTCGTGGCGGGAAACCCACTGGAGGACATCCGTGACATTCGTCACGTGGCCTGCACGGTGCGCGCCGGGCGCGTGTTCGAGCGGCAGGAGCTGGCGGGCAAGATGGCGCAAGCCGCGCGGCACGATGCCGACGGTGCGGTGACCTCCGATTTGTGCCGGTATACGGGAGCGAAGCCAGTTCATGATTAG
>CAMFEP010000049.1 GCA_945949405.1 Kiritimatiellales bacterium | reverse complement strand
GGCGGCTCACCCGGAGGGTTCGCCCTACCTGGATGAAAACAAGCGGGAGGTGGGGCGAGGCGTCACGCCGAGCCATCCGGCTGGGGTGATCCTCCTCCACGGCGTTACGGGGAGCGGGAAGACGGAGGTTTATCTGCAGGCCATTGCGCGGGCGTTGGAGACCGGGCGGGGCGCGATCGTGCTGGTGCCGGAAATTGCGCTGACGCCGCAGACGATCGACCGGTTTGTGGCGCGCTTTGGCGATCAGGTGGCGGTGCTGCACAGTCATTTGTCCGATGGCGAACGGCACGATGAATGGCATCGCATTCGTTCCGGCGCCGCGCGCATCGTGGTGGGGGCGCGGTCGGCGGTGTTCGCGCCGGTCAAGCCGCTGGGGATCATCGTGGTCGATGAGGAGCACGAGCCGAGTTACAAGCAGGAGGACACGCCGCGCTACAACGCGCGCGACGTGGCGGTGATGCGCGGGCGGCTGGAAGGGTGCACGGTGGTGCTCGGGTCGGCGACGCCCGCGCTAGAATCCTGGACCAACGCCCAGAAGGGTAAGTACCGCCTCGCGACGCTGCCGGTGCGGGTGGACGACCGGCGCATGCCCGCCATTCAGATCGTGGACATGCGCGTGAATGCCGAGCGCGTGGGGCATGTGAGCGTGTTCTCGAAGGAGCTGATGGATGCGATTCACGCGCGGCTATCGCGTGCGGAGCAGACAATTTTGTTTCTCAACCGCCGGGGGTTCGCCACGTCGCTGACCTGCCCCAAGTGCGGGTTCACGGCGCAATGTGACCAGTGCAGCGTCGCGGTGACGTATCATCGCCAGGACGAGCGGTTGCGCTGCCATCTCTGCGGCAATGCGCGCGTGGTCCCGGCCGCTTGTCCTCAATGCGCGGATCCGGCCTTTCGCTACGCAGGTTTTGGCACGCAGCGCGTGGAGACGATCGTCGCCAAATGTTTTCCGAAGGCGCGGACGGTGCGCATGGACACGGACGTGACGGGCGCCAAGGGGTCGCACGACCGCATTCTCGGCGATTTTCGCGCGGGGAAGATCGATATTCTGATCGGCACGCAGATGATTGCCAAGGGTCTCGATTTTCCGAATGTGACGCTGGTGGGGGTGGTTCAGGCGGACTTGAGTCTGCACATGCCCGACTTCCGGGCGGCCGAGCGGACCTATCAGTTACTGGCGCAGGTGGCGGGGCGCGCGGGACGGGGCGCGGTGCCGGGTGAAGTGATTGTGCAAACCTATACGCCGCACCATCCGGCGATGCAGGCCGTGCGCCGCAACGACTTTACCGGGTTTTGCGACATGGAGCTGGAGTTTCGCCGCGAGTTGCATTACCCGCCTTTTTCCCGGCTGGTTTGCGTGACCTTTCGCGGGGTCGCGGAAACATCCGTGTCGTACTATGCCGGCGTCGTGGCCAAGAAATTGACGGAAGCGGTGGGCGAGCGCGTACGCGTGGCCGAAGTGTGTCCGGCGCCGATCGCGCGAATCAAGGGCGTCTTCCGGTATCAGCTGATGATACGCGGCAATGCCGTCAGCGCGATCACGGCGCCGCTGCGCGAGATTATGCGCGCCAATCCGCCGCCGAAGGATGTGAAGTGCGCGGTGGATGTGGATGCGTTGAGTTTACTCTGACGGCGCAAACTTCCAACTTCCTGCTTTGAATGTCCAAGTCAGGAAGCCCTGAGAAACCATAGGTCTTCGCAAGCGAAGCCCCTACAGTGCGGAGATTCCTCCGAACCAGAAATCCAGTTGCCTTCATCAGCGGGGCTCTCTACTCTTCGCGGGACGGAGAGAAGCATGGAATTGCCGACATTTTACGTCACGACGCCGATTTATTACGTCAACGACAAGCCGCACATCGGGCATGCGTACACGACGATTCTGGCGGACGTGTTGGCGCGCTACCACCGGCTGGCGGGGGCGCCGACGCATTTTCTGACGGGCACCGACGAGCACGGGCAAAAGGTCCAGCGCGCCGCCGAGAAGGCGGGCATGACGCCCCAGCAGCAGGCCGATGCCACGGTGGTGCATTTTCAGGATTTGTGGAAGCGGCTGGGTATTACCCACGACGATTTTATCCGCACCACCGAGCCGCGCCACACGCGCGTGGTACAGGTGTGTTTGCAGGACCTCTTCGACCGGGGCGAGATTTACCGCGCGGAGTACGACGGCTGGTACGACGTGACGAGCGAAACGTTTGTCACCGAAAAAGATCTGCCCGAAGGCAAGAAGCCCGAGGACCTGCCGAACATCGTGCGCATCAAGGAAGCGAATTATTTCTTCAAGATGGGCCAGTACCAGACGTGGCTGATTGAACACATCCAGAATAATCCGGGATTCATCCAGCCGGATTTCCGGCGCAACGAAACGCTTGGGTTCCTGCGCAAGCCGCTGCAGGATCTGTGCATCTCGCGGCCCAAGAGCCGGCTGGCGTGGGGCATCGAGTTGCCCTTCGACAAGGACTACGTCTGCTACGTGTGGTTCGATGCTCTCGTGAACTACATCAGCGCGATTGGATATGGGAGCGACCCCACGCAATTCGCGACCTGGTGGCCCGCGCTGCACCTGATTGGCAAGGATATCCTGACCACGCACACGGTCTACTGGCCAACGATGCTCAAGGCCATGGGGCTGCCGCTGCCGCGTTCGATATTCGCGCATGGCTGGTGGCTCTCCGGCGACGCCAAAATGAGCAAATCCGTGGGAAATGTGGTCGATCCGATGGCGATGATCGACCGCTACGGGGTGGATGCCTTCCGCTATTTTCTGATGGCCGAGATGAACCTTGGGCAGGACGCGAATTTTTCAGAAGACGCCTTTGTGCGCCGCTACAATGCGGATCTGGCCAACGACCTGGGTAATTTGTTGAATCGGGTCACGAGCATGACGCGCCGTTATTGCGCGGGGAAAATTCCGGCCCTGCCTGCGGGGGAGCTCGATGCGGAATCGCAGGCCGTGCGCGATACCGTGCTGGGCGCCGCGGAAAAATTATTTGCGAGCGTGGAGGGCATGCGCCCCGACCAGGGGTTAACCGAGGTGCTCACTGCCGTGAAGCGCGTGAACAAATATTTTGAAGTGAAGCAACCGTGGTCGCTGGCCAAGGCAGCCGATCCGCGCGAATTGCATGTGTGCCTGTACGTCGCGGCGGAAGCGCTGCGCATATTGTCGCAACTGCTGCAACCGGTGATGCCCGCGAAGATGGAGGCCTTGCGCTCGACGCTGGGATTGCGCGGGATTTGCACGCCGGACGCGTTGCGCGTGTTTGGGAACTTTCCCGCGGGGCGTGAAGTCGCGGAAGCGGGGCCGTTGTTTCCGAGGATTGAGCGGGAGGGGGAGAAGGGGGAGAAACCCATTGCGGAAGAGAAAAGGGCGGCGAGGCCGCCGCCCCTCCCGGGATCTGACGTGCCCGAAGGCATCATCACCTATGATGAATTCACGCGGGTTAAATTGCGGGTGGCGAAAATACTTTCGGCGGAAAAAGTGGCGGGGGCGGACAAGCTGCTTTGTCTGCAGGTGGAGGTCGGGGGTGAACAGCGCCAGGTTGTGGCGGGGATTGCGCTGCATTACCGTCCGGAGGATCTGCCCGGGCGCACGGTGGTGATGGTGGCGAATCTCAAACCCGCGACGATTCGCGGGATTGCCTCCAACGGGATGCTCCTGGCGGCCTCGGAAGGCGGAACATTGCGCCTGGTGACGATCGACGGTGAGATCGGCAGTGGGGCGGAAGTTCGCTGATTTCCGAATTCCGAATATTTCCCGCAGAGACGCAGAGTTTCTGACGGATTTTTTTTCCCCGAACCGGTGAGAGGCCGGTTCGGGGAAAGATCGCAACATCCCTTGTTTTTTTGCCAATTCCGGGGCTGTTCATAACTTGTTCGCAACTGTCGATATTTCGGCGGGTTGAACCCCTTGTGGCGCCTGACTGGTGTTTTCCTGCTCTTGGCGCACCGACTTCGCTGAATTTTCGCGAATTTGGGTGCCATTTCCTTTCACCACCTTGCCACACCACGTCATAACCTATTTATATAAATAGGTTTGCGTCAGTTGTCGACGCGTGCTTCGTCCTGACGCCGCGTTCACAAAACGGCGGCTTTCAGTCACTAATTCCTCCGTGCAGAAAGGTCTTTTGGGGGCTTTTGCAAAAAAATACGCAAATATTTTTCAAACCTGTTGACACCATGGTGGGGAAGGGTGTCATATAGAGTCAGATTGAGTCACACAATGGACCAAAATCCCACCAGTAGTTTGGAGAGTCAAATCAGCGGCATGGGGATGTTTGTGGGGAATTTCACCCACAATCTGGACCCCAAGCGGCGACTGACCATTCCCTCGGTCTGGCGGGCGCAGGTGGGGAAGCCGGAAAGCGTGTATGTGATCCCCGACTTTCACAAAAAATGCCTTGGCGTGTATCCGGCGGCCGAGTTGGCGCGGAAGCTGGAATCCTTGCGGAAGTATTCGATGGGCGATGCGAAGGCCCGGCGTTTCGCGCGCGCGTTGGGCGGCAACTCGGAACTGCTTGCGTGGGATGTCCAGGGGCGCATTCGCATCAAGGATGCATTGCTTGAATTCGCGGGACTTACGGAGGGCGTGATTTTGGTGGGGGCGATGGATCGCTTTGAGTTGTGGAGTCCGGAGAACAGCGCCGAGGGGGCAGAGCTTGGCGTGGAGAATCTCCGGGAGGTGGGGCCGGATGTTCAGTTTTAGTCACGAGGTGGGACCCGTATGCATGCGCCGGTCATGTGCCAGGCGGTGGTCGAGTTACTGGCCGTCGGGGACGGTGCGGTGTGCATCGACGGCACCGCGGGCGGTGGCGGCCACAGCGCGGCGCTGCTGGAGCGGGTCGGCGCGCGTGGCGTGGTGCTCGCCATCGATCAGGACGTCGAGGCCGTGGCGCGCTTGCGGGTGCGCTTTGCGGCGGACGGGCGTTGCCGGGTTGAGCACGGAAACTTTGCGGACATGGCGGCGATTGCCGCGCGCCAGGGGATGGGGCCGGTGGACGGCATCGTGCTCGATCTGGGCGTATCGTCCGATCAGCTCGACACGGCCGGGCGCGGATTCAGTTTTATGCGGGACGGGCCACTCGACATGCGCATGAACACGGACAGCGACTTGACGGCGGCGGAGATCGTCAACAGCTGGGACGAAGCGGCGTTGATTGACCTCTTGCGCAGGTTTGGTGAGGAGCCGCGCGCCGCGCGCGTGGCGCGCACAGTGGTGCGCGCCCGCGCCGCGGGGCGCATTACGGGCACGCTGGAACTGGCGCGCTTGGTGGAGCAGGCCACGGGCGGGCGGCGCGGGCCGCAGCATCCGGCGACGCGAACGTTTCAGGCGCTGCGCATGGCGGTGAATCGCGAGCTCGAACGACTTGACGCGGGCTTGGAGGCGGGAATTGGCCTGCTCAAGCCGGGCGGGCGCATGGCGGTGATTTCGTTTCACAGTTTGGAGGATCGCCAGGTGAAGCATTGTTTTGGGCGACACATTGGGCGCTGGGAATCCCTGGCGCAGGGCGGCGAGGTCTGGCGCGGCGATCAGCCCGTGCTCGCGCGGGTGACGCGCAAGCCGCGGGCACCGGATGACGGGGAAGTGGCGCGCAATCCGCGGGCGCGCTCGGCCAAGTTGCGCGTGGTGGAGCGGATGGCGGGTGAGGCAGGCGCAGCACCGACGCGGGTGGCCGGCATGCGTGAACAGAGACGGAGGGTGACAGCATGAGACGACGTAATCGCAAGAAGACCGTGAATGCAACCGTATTGCCCGTGCCCCTGGCCGGTTTCGTGGTGCTGGCGGCGTCGCTTGCGCTGGCCTATGTGTGGATGGTGTGCCGCTGCCAGACGCTGGGCAACGAGCTCAAGCATCTGGAGGGCCGCCGTGACGGGCTGCTCAAGGAATACCAGCAGGAATTGTCCAAGTGGACGCGCCTCAAGGCGCCCCAGAACCTCGAGCGCGCCCTGCTCCGCAACGGAATTGGCATGACCTGGCCCTCGAGCCGGCAGGTGGTGCGTTTGCGCGCCAGTGACGTGGAGGGCGATGGTGCTGAGGTGGTTGAACAAGCGCAAGTGGCCAGCATCGACAGGATGGGGAATACGCGATAGTGAGTAATCGTGCCATACGGGTGCGCATCGCGGGGTGCGCATCCTTGCAGGGCCTGGCGATGCTGGGTCTGGGGATGCGGCTGACGTTTTTGCATCTCGGGCCGCACGAGGACGAGCTGGCTAAAATCGACCGCACGCGCCAGTACACGACGGAAATCCCGGTTGAGCGCGGCAAGATTTTCGATCAGCGCGGGGAATCCAACATTCTGGCGCTGGATCTGCCGGTCAAGGACGTGTGCGCGGATCCCGACACGGTTGTGAGCAGCGGGCAAGTTGCGACGGTGGCCACGGCGCTATCCCAGTTGCTCGATTTGCCCGTGACCGACCTGGCGGCGAAGTTGAACCGCCCGGGGCGGCGTTACATCTGCCTGCAACGCTCGATGCAGGAGGACGAAGCCGAGCGCATCGCGTTGCGCCGGCTGCCCGGGGTCTTCTTCGAGGACAAGACGGTGCGTTTTTATCCGCACCATGAGTTTCTCTGCCATGTGCTGGGCTTCGTCAACGTTGAGGGGGCCGGTTCGGCCGGCGTGGAGCAGCGCATGGACCGGTATTTGCGCGGCTGCCCCGGCTTCATGGAAAGTGAAAAGAATGCGCTGCGCGAAGAATTATACTTCAAGCGCGGCCGCTACGTGCCGCCGGTGCAGGGTGCGAATATTTTTCTGACGATCGACCAGTATACGCAATACATCACCGAAAAGGCACTCGACTCGATCGCCGACGGGCACCACGACCTGCGCTCGGACGGCGCGTGGGCCATCGTGCAGAACGTGCGCACGGGCGAAATTTTGGCGATGGCGAGCCGGCCGGCCTTCGATCTCAATCAATTCCGCGACGCCTCCGATCTGGCGAGGCTCAATCGCGCGCTGGGCAGTGTCTACGAGCCCGGCTCCACCTTAAAGGCGATCACCTTCGCGGCGGCTTTCAACGAGCGTCTCGTCACGCCCGAGACGGTGATCGATTGCGAAAACGGCAATTGGACGCACGGTAACCGTGTGCTGCACGACTACCATCCCGCCGGGCGCCTGACGGTGGCCGATGGCTTGAAAAAATCCAGCAACATATTGACGGCGAAGCTGGCGCTGCAGTTGAAGGACAACCGTCTGTACGAATACATGACGGCGTTCGGCCTGGGGCGCAAGACGGGAATCGATCTGCCGGGGGAGGAGAACGGGATTCTCCGGCCGCAATCCGAGTGGTCGGCGATCAGCGCCAGCCGCATGGCGATCGGACAGGGTGTGGCCGTGACCGCCCTGCAGATGATTTCAATTTACAGCGCGATCGCCAACGATGGTGTGATGATGCGGCCCTACTTGGTGCGCCGCGTGGTGGCGCCGGACGGCACCTTGCTGGTGGATCGCCGCCCAGAGGAAATGGGGCGGCCGATCCGCCCCGAAACCGCGGCCCTGATGCGCCGCCTGCTGGCGCGGGTGACGGAGCCGGACGGCACGGGCAAGCGTGCGGCGGTGGAGGGGTACGCGGTGGCGGGCAAAACCGGCACTGCGCAAAAGCCCGTGGCGGGCGGGTACTCGAGCACCGACCACATCGCTTCCTTCGTTGGATTTCTCCCGGCAGACAAACCGGAAATTGCGATTGTGGTGGTGGTGGACAACCCGCAACCGTTGCACACGGGCGGCGTGGTGGCCGCGCCGGTGTTTCAACGCATTGCCGCCGGGACCGCGCACTACATGAACCTGCCCGGTTCGGATGAACCCGCGGTGGCGATGAAGTAAGGCGGAAAATTCGAAATTCGAAATCCGAAGGAAAAAGAAAATCCGAAATCGGAAAACGAAGGCCATCGTCAGCAGCGCAATCCATCCTGATTCTTTCATTTTCCGCATTGCCGATAGCCGCATTCCTGCTTCCCTCGGGTTTCGAGTTTCGGATTTTCCTGTTTTCTCCCCATGAAATTGAACGACATACTGGCGTGCGTCGAGACCCGGCTGCGCGCGGGGCCCGAGGACGTGGAGATCACCGGGGTGGCCTGCGATTCGCGCCAGGTGCGGCCCGGGAGTCTCTTCGTGGCCGTGCCGGGGATCGCGCAGGACGGGCGGGGATTCATCGGCGACGCGGTGGCGAAGGGGGCGGTGGCGGTGGTGGCGGAGAGCGCCGTCGAATTGCAGGCGGCGGTCTGCCGCGTGGTGGTGGGCGATGCGCGCCGCGCGCTCGGGCTGCTTGCCAAGGCATTCTGGCACGATGCCGCCGACACCTTGCAACTGGTGGGCGTGACCGGCACCAACGGCAAGACCACGGTGGCGTACCTGGTGCGCGATATTCTGGAGCAGGCGGGCCGCGCACCGGGATTGATCTCCACGGTGCAATACCGCATCGGGCCGCGTGCCATTCCGGCCTCGCGCACGACGCCCGATGCGCCCACGCTGCATCGCATGTTTTCCGAGATGGTGGCGACGGGTTGCCGCAGCGCGGTGATGGAAGTTTCATCGCACGGGTTGGATCAGCAGCGCGTCGCGGGGATTGCGTTTGATGCCGCGGTGTTCACGAACCTCACGCGCGATCACCTCGACTATCACAAAACCATGGAGGACTATTTCCGCGCCAAGGCCAGGCTCTTCGAGGATCTGGGGTGCGGAACCAAGCCCGCCGTGGCCTCGATCAACCTCGACGACTCCTGGGGGCAGCGCCTGGCGGGCATGCTGGGCAAATCCGCCCCGGCGGGCAAGGGCGTGACGTTGCTGACCTATGCCATCGCGGCATCCGCCGACGTGATGGCGGAGGACCTTCGGCTTACCTCGGATGGGGCGCGGTTCCGTCTGGCCACGCCGTGGGGCGCGACGGCGGTGGAGACACGCCTGCTCGGGCGCTTCAACGTAAGCAATGCCCTGGCGGCGGCGGCAACGGGCGTGGCGCTGGGGGTGGGCGTGGAGGCGGTGGCGGCGGCGCTTGGGAAGGCGCAGGCGGTGCCGGGGCGGCTGCAACAGGTGGCCACGGAGCGCGGATTTCAGGTTTTTATCGATTACGCGCACACGGACGATGCGCTACAGCGGGTGCTTGAGACCGTACGGGAGGTGACGTCCGGGCGGCTGGTGCTGGTGTTTGGTTGCGGCGGCAACCGCGACAGTACCAAGCGTCCCGTGATGGGGGCGGTGGCGGCGCGGCTGGCGGACCACACCGTGGTGACGTCGGACAATCCGCGCAAGGAAGAGCCGGGGGCGATCATCGCGCAAATTCTTGAAGGCGCGCCGCAGGCGCGTAATCTGGAGCCGGTGGTGGACCGGCGCGAAGCGATCGCGCACGCGCTGGCGCTGGCGCGGCCGGGCGATGTGGTGGTGGTGGCGGGTAAGGGTCACGAGACCTTTCAGGAATTTGGAAGCCGCACGCTGCCGTTCGATGACGCGCAGGTCGTGCGGGAAATTTTGTTGGCGATGGGACGAACGTGAGGGCGTCGCGGGCGGGGAGGAGCGGACGGTGCGGAGCGTCGTTCCTGCCCCGGACCAGGCGAGGAAAAATTTAGTGGAACAACACGCATGAGTGCAGAGACACCGGCGGGCAAGTCCGCCACGGCGGATAAACCTGGCTTTGATGGTGGCGAACTGGCGGCGTGGAGCGGCGGGCGGTGGGAGCCGGGGCCACCGGCGTTGAGCGGCGTGGTGGTTAACGATTCGCGCAAGGTGGTTCCGGGCGCGGTGTATCTGGCGCTGGCGGGGGAACGCTTTGACGGGCATTCGTTCGTGGCGGGTGCACGCGCGGCGGGCGCCTGTGGCGCGATCGTGCGTGAGGGGTGGGCCCGTGACGACACGCCGTCTGCTTTGCCGGCGGAGTTTCCGTTGTTGCGCGTGGCGGATCCGGAGGCGGCGCTGCGCGCCATGGCGATGGGGTACCGCCGCAAGCTTGGGCCGCACTGCATTGGGATCACGGGCAGCGCCGGCAAGACCACGGTCAAGGAATTCACCGCCAACGTGCTTGCCACGCGATATGTGACGGCGCGTAGTCTTGGCAATTGGAACAACCACATCGGGTTGCCGTTGAGTTTGCTGGCGATGGAGGGGGCCACGCGCATGGGCGTGTTCGAGATCGGCACGAATCATCCGGGGGAGATTGGTCCGCTGGCGGCGATTCTGCGGCCGGAATGGGGGATCGTCACCAACATCGGGGCCGGGCATATCGAGTTTTTCGATTCGGTGGAGGCAATTGCGGACGAAAAGGCGGATTTATTGCGGGCGCTACCGGGCGATGGCCTGGCGTTTTTGAATCGCGACCTTGAGTGGTTCGAGCGGTTGCGCCGCGCGTCGCGCGCGCCGGTGGTTACCATTTCCACGCGTGGCGCGGCGGATTTCCGGCTCGTGTCGCGCGGCGCGTGCAACGAGACGGTGGAGGCCGAAGAAACGGCCACGGGTGCGCGCTTTCGATTCGGTCTGGGTTTGGGTGGCGAATATCAAGTGGCCAACGCACTGTTTGCCATTGCCGTGGCGCGGCGGTTGGGCGTGGCCCCCGCGGCGATCGAGGCGGCGCTGGCAGCCCCCCGGGCGCTGCCGATGCGCTGGCAGCGTGTTGAGTTGAATGGCGTGCGCGTGGTGAATGACGCATACAACGCCAACCCGTTGAGCATGCGCGCCGCGCTGGAGTCATTTGGTGAGGAGCCGGGGGTGGGGCGCAAATGGCTGGTGCTGGGGGGGATGCTGGAACTTGGCGAGCGCGCGGAGAAGGAGCATGTGGCGCTGGGGCGGGACGTGGCCGCCGGGGCGTGGGCGGGCTTGATTGTTGTGGGTAATCTCGGAGAATGGATTGCACAGGGGGCCGGGGAGGCGGGGTTTGCGACCGGGAAGATTTACCGGTGCGTGGATGCCGCGGCCGCGGCGCGGGCGCTGTTGGCGCAGGTGGCGCCGGGTGACGGGATTATGCTCAAGGCGTCGCGCGGGTCCAAGTTAGAGGATGTGCTGGCGCATTGGAGCCGGATGCAGGGAACGTAATGGAATAATGACCAGGGTATGAGGGCGGCGTGGCCGCCGTCCCTCCCGGGGCAGGGTGGCAGGACGCGGGTTGGGTGAGTCGAGGGATCATTCGAGATGTTGTTTTTTTTGCATTATTTCGCGGAAGAATTTTCCCCGTTGCGCGTGTTCCGGTACATCACCGTGCGCGCGGTGCTGGGGGCGGGCACGGCGTTTCTGCTGTGCGTGTTTCTGGGCCCGTGGGTGATCGAGCAGTTGCGGCGCCTGAAGGTGGGGCAATACATCCGCAAGGACGAAGCGCCGCCGCTGTATCAGTTGCATGGGCAGAAGGCTGGCACTCCGACGATGGGCGGCGTGTTGATCATCGGGTCCATGATTGTTTCCGCGCTGCTCTGGACCGATCCGCGCAATGTATCGGTGTGGCTTGTGCTGGCGACCCTGATTGCGATGGGCGGGATTGGATTTGTTGATGATTATTTGAAAGTGGTGCGCAAGCAATCCAAGGGATTGAGCGCGCGCGGAAAATTTGTGATGCAGTGCGCGTGGGCGCTGGTGGTGGGGGTGCTGCTGCTGGTGCTTCCCGAAACACGCGAGAGCGCGCGCCAGCTCATGGTGCCCTTCATGAAGCAGCCGTTCATCGCCGACATGGGCGTCGTCGGCACGGTGTTGTTCGTGGGGCTGGTGCTGGTGGGGGCGAGCAACGCGGTGAATCTGACCGACGGTCTGGACGGGCTTGCGATTGGCTGCAGCAACTCGGTGGCGATCTCGTACCTGGTCATGGCCTACGCGGCGGGCCACCAGGTTTTCTCGAATTACCTAAACATTCCGCATATACCAAGCGGCGGCGAGCTTTCCGTGCTCTGTGGCTGCCTCGCGGGAAGTTGCCTTGGGTTCCTCTGGTACAACTGCCATCCGGCGCGCGTGTTCATGGGCGACACGGGCAGCCTGGCGCTGGGCGGGGCGATTGGCATGATCGCGCTTTTGATCAAGCAGGAGGTCGTGCTGGTGCTCGTGGGCGGCGTGTTCGTGATCGAAGCGGTGAGCGTGATTTTGCAGGTGGCGTCGTTCAAGCTGCGCGGCAAACGCATCTTTGCCATGGCGCCGCTGCATCATCATTTTGAAATGAAAAAGTGGAGCGAAACGCAGGTGACGATTCGCTTCTGGATTTTGTCGATTATCTTCGCGCTGCTGGGGTTGTTGACGCTCAAGGTGCGGTGAGGGTGGCAAAGCAGCACCAGCCGGAATCTTTACCACGAAGAACACGAAGGGCACGAAGGAGTTACGGAACTTCGTGGCCTTCGTGGTGAATAAAATGGGACATGGTCATGCGTGGTGGTGATTTCTATAAGCGCGCGCTGGTGCTGGGGTTGGGGCGGAGCGGGGAGGCGGCGGCGCGGTTGTTGCGTGGCGAGGGCACGGCGGTGACGGTGCTTGATCAGAAGGACACGCCGGAGCTGGCGCGGCGCGCCGACGTGCTGCGCGCCGAGGGCATCGCGGTGGTGTTGGGGGCCACGGTGGCGCCGGCGGGGGATTATGATGTGGCGGTGGTGAGTCCGGGGATCGCGAATACGTCACCGTGGCTGCGCGTGGTGGTGCCGGCGGGTGTGGCGGTGATTTCGGAATTGGAGTTGGGCGCGTCGCGCTGTCATTGCCCGCTGTTGGCGATCACGGGGACGAACGGCAAGAGCACGCTAACCAAACTTTGCATGGAGGCGCTGGTGGAGGCCGGCTTGCGCGCGGCGTGTGGGGGTAATTATGGGATTCCCCTGGCGGAATTGGCGCCGCGCTCGCGAGAGCTGGACTGGCTGGTGGTGGAAGTGAGTTCCTTTCAGTTGGAAACCGCAGATCGATTTCATCCGCGCGTGGCGGTGCTGCTCAATATTCAACCGAATCATCTCGACCGGCATGGCAATCTGGAAACGTATACGCAGCTCAAGTGCCGGATTTTTCAAAACATGGGCGAGGGTGATACGGCGGTGGTGCTGGATGCGCTGTTGGAGGATGTGCGGGGGCGGGTGGGGG
>CAMFEP010000048.1 GCA_945949405.1 Kiritimatiellales bacterium | reverse complement strand
CAAACCCAAATCCTCAACCTGATGCCCTTCCCCCCCATCGTGAACGCCCCCCGCCCCATGCCCCCCGCCTGCTTCCAACCGTAAAAGGTAGGGCGAAGGCCTCCGGCCGCGCCGCACCTCTCCATGCCTCCGTGTCTCCGTGGTGAATCCGCTCCCCCTTCCTCCCACCTCATTCCTCCCGCTTGGTCTTCTTGAACATCCCATTCAACCTCTCACCCAGCTTCTTCGCGGCCTTGTCGAGCTTCTCCACATCCCCGCCCTTCTTCAGCTTCTCCGCGACGTTCACCACAATCTCCTCGGCCTCGTTGGCGACGATATCGAGGGTCAGCTTTTTGGCAACTGCATTCAGATCCGTCACGTCCGTGAAGGTCTTCTCGATGTTCATTTCGATGCTACGGGTGCGCGGCGCGCCAACGCGACGGTGTGTGATCATCTGGGCGGTTCCCAACTTGAAGGTCAGGGTATCGATCCGCAATGGTCGTGGGGGGGGGGCCTCGCCCGGTGCGGGCGCCGGTTTCGGTTTTGCTTCACCCTTCGGCTTCTCGTCCTTGGACGCCACCGCCTTCCCCAGCCGCCCCAAGTTATATTCCCCGTCCGCTTTTTTCACCACCACCAGCTTGGGCATGTCCAGCACCACTTCGCGCAAATGGATCTCGCGCTTGAACAGCAAGGACGGCGAATACCGGATGTACGCGCGCCTGATAAATAGCGCCTCACGCTCCTCAAAATCCGCCGGGTTGAACAGCGTTAGCCCCGTGATTTCAATGGAAGGCCTGATCACGCCCACATGGATGTGCTCAAAGGTCACATCAAATCCGGTCTGACGCCGGAAAAATGTGGACGCCGACTTGTGAATCACCACATTGCAAACGCCCAACAAACCCAAATACAACAGCGCCAGCCAACCAAAAAACTTGAGCGTGGTTTTCATGATGCACCCACTCCGTGCACTCCGTGACTCCGTGGTGAGTCCGCTCCGTCCGCGTTTCTACACCGCCTTGAACGCCAGACAGACGTTGTGGCCGCCGAATCCGAGCGAGGGTTTTAGCGCCGTGCGCACGCGGGTCTGGCGCGCCGTGTTGGGCGTGTAGTCCAGGTCGCAATCGGGGTCGGGGTTTTCGAGATTGATCGTCGGGGGAATCACGCCTTGCGTGATCGCCATCGCGCAGATCGCGGCTTCAATGCCCGCCGCGGCGCCCAACAGGTGGCCGGTCATGGACTTGGTGGAACTGATCATCACCTTGCGCGCGGCGGCTTCGCCCATCGCCAGCTTGATGACCTTGGTCTCGGTCTTGTCGTTGAGCGGGGTGCTCGTGCCGTGCGCATTGATGTAATCCACATCCTCCGGATTCACTCCCGCATCCTGCATGCACAGTCTCATCGCCCGCGCCCCGGCCTCGCCCGATTCCATCGGCGCCGTAATGTGGCTGGCGTCGCAGGACTGGCCAAACCCGGTCACTTCACAATAAATCTTGGCGCCGCGCGCCTTGGCCCGCTCGTACTCCTCCAACACCAGCACGCCGGCGCCCTCGCCAATCACGAACCCGTCGCGCTCCCGGTCAAACGGCCGACTGGCCCGCGTCGGTTCCGCATTGCGGCCACTCAAGGCCCGCATATTTCCAAATCCCGCCAGGCTCAATTCGCACACGGCGGATTCCGCGCCGCCCACAAGCATCACGTCCGCCTCACCATAGCGAATGTGGCGCTGCGCCATGCCGATCGAGTGCGCCGCCGACGCGCAGGCCGACACCGTGCAGTAGTTGGGCCCTTGCAGATTGTACTTAATCGCGATCAGACCCGAGGCCATGTTGGAAATCATCATCGGAATCATGAAGGGCGAGCAGCGCTCCGGCCCCTTCTGCATCATCACGGTATGCTGGTTCTGCAAGGTCTCCAGCCCGCCAATGCCCGAACTGACGTTGGACCCGATGCGCGTCGGATCCTCCTTGGTCATATCAAGCCCGGAATCAACCATCGCCAGTTGCGCCGCACCCATGGCGTAGTGGCAGAACACGTCCATGCGACGCTGTTCCTTCTTCCCCACGAAGGAATCCAGGTCGAACTCGACCACCTCGCCGGCAATCTGGCTGTCATAGCCCTTGGAGACGTCAAATTGGGTGATGCGCCGGATGCCCGATTGGCCCGCCAGCAGGCGCCCCCACACAGTCTTCAGGTCGCACCCGAGGGGCGACACCACGCCAATTCCTGTGATAACCGCGCGTCTCATGATTGCCAGGATTTAGATTTTATCCGAGCCGGATACACGCTCTTTCGTGTAACTTTTTCGGGGTCGGCGTCGGAATCGGCATCGGGATCGATTCCGATCCCGATAGCGACTCCGACCCCGATTGGGTCGCGGGCGTCAGCCCGCTGCAAAAACAACGGGCCAAAAGGCGAAACCGGAAACGGAAGAAAAATCCCCTCCCGCCCCGGTCTGCACGGAAAAACAATCAGGCCTTGTCGAAACCCTTGGCCTTCAAATACTCAATGACGGCGCCGACATTGCTCAACTTCTCGGCGTCTTCATCCGGAATTTCCGCGCCGAACTCTTCCTCAAACGCCATCACCAGCTCAACCGTGTCCAGCGAATCGGCCCCAAGATCCTCGATGAAAGAAGCCTGGGTGGTGACCTGATCGGCATTGACCCCCAGCTGCTCAACGATGATTTCCTTAACCTTATCTTCCAACGACATGTTGGTCCTCCTTCTTTCTATCCTGATCGAATTGCTGCGGGAATCCCCCGCTTACATTGCCATCCCGCCCGCCACCGTCAGAACCTGGCCGGTCAAATACCCGGATTCCTCACCCGCCAGGAACACCACCACCCGGGCGACATCGCGCGGCTGCCCGAAGCGATTCAACGGAATCAGCGCCAACATCTGCTTCTTGATGTCTTCCGGCAGCACTTCGGTCATCTTCGTCTCGATGAACCCCGGAGCCACCGCATTGGCGCGCACATTACGACTGGCAAGCTCCTTGGCGACCGACTTGGTCAACGCAATCACCCCAGCCTTTGATGCGGCATAGTTACACTGGCCCGCATTGCCGATCAAGCCAATAATTGAAGCAATATTGACGATCGCCCCCCCGCGCTGCTTCATCATCACCTTGCCCACCGCCTTGCAGAACAGGAACGTGCCCTTGAGGTTGACGTTGATCACCGCATCCCAATCTTCCTCGCTCATGCGCGCCAGAAACGTGTCCTTGGTGATGCCGGCGTTGTTCACCAGAATGTCGATGCGCCCGCACTGCTTCACGGCTTCATCCACCGTCGCGTTCACCGAGTCCCCGTTGCTGACATCGGCCGCCAGGCACACCACCTTGCGCCCCTTGGCCTTTACGGCCTCGGCCGTATCGGTCAGCCACTCCGCCTTCAAATCGCACAACACCAGATCGGCACCCTGCGTGGCCAGCTCTTCCGCAATGGCCCGCCCAATTCCACGCGCCGCACCCGTCACCAACGCAATCTTTCCATCCACAGCACCCATGGTCATCCCTCCCATTCCGCGGTTTTCAGGGCCGCCACCGTTTTCTCCATGCTGCCCACGTCTTGTACATTCGTCAGCCGCGCCTCCGGTTGGATGCGCTTGATCAATCCCGACAACACCTTGCCCGGCCCACACTCCACATACCCGCCAATCCCATGCGCGGCAAGCCATTCCACGCTCTGGACCCAGCGCACCGACCCGGTCACCTGCCGCACCAGGTCCCGCCGCATCTGGTCCGGATCGCCGTGCGGCACCCCCGTCACGTTGGACACCACCGTGATCCGCGGCGCGCGCATGGTGATCCCCGCCAGCGTCTCCGCCAGCCGCTCCGCCGCCGGTTGCATCAACCGCGAGTGAAACGCCCCTGCCACCTTCAGCACCACGGTCTTCTTGGCCCCCGCTTCCTTGGCCAGCTCCTCCGCCCGTGCAATTCCCTCGCGTGGCCCGGAGAGCACCGTCTGCTCGCTCGAATTTAAATTCGCCACATCCACGCCCGCGTCCTCGGCCACCTTCTGGCAAAGCGCCGGCGCCAGCCCCAGAATACTGACCATCCCGCCCTGCGTGGCCTCGCATGCCTCCTGCATGAAACGCCCGCGCGCCTCCAGTGCCCGGATCGTATCCTCGAACGTCATCGACCCCGCCATGTGCAGCGCCGTCCACTCGCCCAGGCTTAACCCCGCCGTGGCCGCGAACGTCGCTCCCGGCACCGCACGCACCACCGCATGAAAGCACGCCATGCTCGCCACGAAAATCCCCGGCTGGCAGTGGTTGGATTTGGTAAGCTCCTCCACCGGCCCCTCGAAACAAATTTTGGACAGCCCATAGCCCAACGCATCGTCGGCGCGCGTGAACAGCTCGCGGCACTCGGGATGCGCCTCCGCCAAATCCCGGCCCATGCCCACCGTCTGCGCGCCCTGCCCCGCAAAAACAACCGCTTTGCTACTTGCCATGGTGCCACTCCAAGAGCGTCGCGCCCCATGTGAACCCGCCGCCAAACGCGACGAAGAGCATCAAATCACCATGCTGAATCCGCCCCGCCCGCACCGCCTCGTCCAGCGCCACGGGAATGGACGCACTCGACATGTTGCCCACTTGATCCAAATTCACACAAAATCGCTCGATCCCCACCCCCAGCCGCTGCGCGATGGCCTGGATAATCCGCAAATTGGCCTGGTGCGGGATGACCCACTTGACGTCCTCCACCTTTAATCCGTGCCGGTCGAGCACCTGCTGCGCCGCGTCGCACATGCAACGCACCGCATGCTTGAACACCTCGTTGCCCTGCATCTTCAGAAAATGCAGCCGCTTGTCGATCGTCTCGGCTGACGATGGATGCCGGCTGCCACCCCCCGGAATCTGCAACAGATTGGCCAAAGTTCCATCCGAGCCCGCCACCGTCCCGATAATCCCCCGCCCCGTCTTGCGCGTCTGCAACACCACCGCACCGGCGCCGTCCCCAAACAGCACGCATGTGGTCCGGTCTTGCCAGTCTGTGACGCTGCTCAATTTCTCGCCGCCAATGATCAACGCCGTCTTCGCCCCACCCGTCGCCAGAAACCGGTAGCCCACGTCCAGCGCATACACGAATCCCGAACAAGCCGCCTCGATGTCGAAACAGAACGCCTTGCGCGCGCCGATTTTTTTCTGCACGAAGCACGCCGTACTTGGAAACGGCATATCCGGAGTCACCGTCGCCACCACGATCAGATCCACCTCCATCGCCTCCACCCCGGCGGCGTCGAGCGCGCGCTGCGCGGCGATCGCGGACATGTCCGACGTGGCCTCGTCCGCCGCCGCAATGTGCCGCTGGCGGATCCCCGTACGCGAGGCGATCCACTCGTCCGAGGTCTCGACCATCTTTTCAAGTTCGGCATTCGTGAGCACGCGCGCGGGCAGGTACGCCCCCGTCCCCACAATGCAAACGGCCCCCGGCGTCGCCGGCGTCATGTCAGCGCGCCCTCGACGTCGGCAATGCGTTGCGCGATCAGCTGATTCAAATTGTGGTGCACGGATTCTGACGCCACCCGGATCGCATGCCGGATCGCCAGCGCCGAGGAGGACCCGTGGCTGATGATGCACACCCCGCGCACGCCCAGCAACGGCGCGCCGCCCGCCATCTCAGGATCCATGCGGTTCTTCATGGACTTGAGCGCCCCCTTCAGCAGCAGCGCCCCCAGCAGCCGCACCGGGTTTTTGGTGAATTCTTTTTTCATCCAGTGCACGATCGCATGCGCCGCGCTTTCACTCGTTTTTAAAATCGTATTGCCCACGAACCCGTCGCACACGGCCACGTCCGTTTCACCCTTGAACAGGTCGTGCCCTTCGACGTTGCCACGGAAGTTTAATCCGGAACTGCTCAACAGCTTGAAAGCCTCTTTGGTGGTCTCGTTGCCCTTGCTGTCCTCGCCGCCGATGCTGATCAGCCCCACCACCGGCTTGGCCTGCCCGAGAATCGCCTGCGCGTAGACACTGCCCATGATCGCGAACTGCAACAGCAGCTTCGCGTCGCAATCCGTGTTGGCCCCCGCATCGAGCAACACCAGCGGACGCCCCTGTGTCGGCATCACCGTGGCAATCGCCGGCCGCAACACGCCATCCAGCGTGCGCAGCTTGAGCGTCGCCGCCACCACCACCCCCCCCGTGTTCCCCGCGGACACCATCGCATCCGCCTCGCCAAGCTTCACCAGGTCGATGGCGCGGCTGATCGATGAATCCTTCTTCCGGCGCACCGCCTGCGCCGGCGCCTCGCCCATCTCAATTGTCTCGGAGGCATGGTGGATGCGCATCTTGGCCGGCAGCGCGCGCCCCTTCAGCTCCGCCCGGATGCGCTGTTCGTCCCCCACCAGAATAATTTCGGTGACGGCGGGAAGCTGCTGCACGGCATCCAGCGCGCCTTGCACGATTTCGCGCGGCGCGAAATCTCCCCCCATGGCATCGACGGCAATGCGCATGTAAAAAAACCGCGGGGGTTAGGCCGTTTCCACGGTCAGCACCTGACGCTTGTTGTAGTAGCCGCACGCCGGGCAAACCCGGTGCGACCGGCGCAACGCGCCGCATTGCGGGCAGGGCGTGCCACCCGTCACATGCACGCGATGGGATCGCTTGCGCATGCGAACCTTGCTCTTCGACATTTTTCTTTTCGGAACAGCCATGCCAGCCTCCTGCTACTGTGCATCCAACTTGTTCAGCGATGCCCAGCGATTGTCCTGCGACGGCGCGCAACGGCACGCCTGTTTATTCAAGTTCACCCCGCACGACGGACACAGCCCTTTGCAGTCGGGTTTGCACACGGGATAACCGGAAAAGGCGAGGATAATAGCCTCGCGTATATCGTCGGTCAAGTCCACAGCATCACGGGTTTCTCCCCTCCCAAGGGGAGGCAAAACCTGCCCCTTTTCGGGGGGTTCCGGGGGATCATCGTCCAATCGGCCAATCCACTGCATCCCATCCCCCGTCAGTTCCCAAGCGCTGGAGAACGCCGGATCCCGCAGGGACCCGATGAATGCCTCATCGCACCGCACGCAATGGAATTCGGCGCGGGTCGCCAGTTCGCCGGTCACCACCAGGGATCCCGGGACACGCACGGCATTCAAATGGTAGACGATCGGATCCAGCACGCGGACACTCTCCGCCTCACCAACATCAATGATCTCCAGAGGCTCTTCCCCATCGTAATCGCGCCCCGTCGCCGGCACTTCGAATAGTCGGATGATCATCAAAGCCTCTTCACGTTTCCTCCCAACCCTCGGGAGGGGCGGCCGCCTGGCCGCCCTGGATACTCATGCCCGCCGCCCCTTGTACGCCTCAAGCAGCGCCAGCCGCACCACCTCGGGCACGCTCTGACTCACATCACCCCCGTGCGCGGCAACTTCCTTGACCAGGCTGGAACTCACATAGCTCTGCGTCTCGCTGGGCATCATGAACAGCGTCTCGATCTCCGGCGCCAGCCGGCGATTCATCAGCGTCATTCGAAATTCATACTCAAAATCAGAAAACGCGCGCAGGCCACGCACGAGCACGTTAACCTTGCGCTTGCGTGCAAAATCGATCAGCAGCCCCTCGAAGGAATCCACTTCCACGTTCGGAAAGCCACTCACCACCCGCCGGGTCAGCGCGACACGCTCCTCGACCGTGAACAGCGTATTTTTGCCGGACGTCACCGCCACCGCCAGGATGACATGCTCGAACAACCCCGCCGTGCGCTGCACAAGGTCAAGATGCCCCAACGTGATCGGGTCAAACGTTCCCGCATAAATTGCCGTCCGCTTCATGTGCTTTCCCCCGCCTCGCGCTCCAGCCATTCCAAAATCCGCAGCCGCGTGCCGCCATAGCGCCGGTCCCGCACCATCACCCACCCCTCGCGCGCCACCGCCGGCTCTTCCTCACCCTGCTCCATCACCAACCACCCGCCCGGCTTCAACTGCCCCCCCACCTCCACCACCTCCAGAATCCTTCCCCAATCCACCCCCCTGACACCTGACACCTGAAACCCTCTTTCCCTCTTCTTCGGTGTGGTGTCGGTCGTCCCGCCCGATTTTTTCTCATACGGTGGGTCCGCAAAGATCACGTCAAACGGCGCCCCAGGTAAACCGTTTCGCAACACACGCAACACATCCCCCCGCACGATGCTCCCGCGTCCGTCGCACAACATCCGCACGTTTTCCTCGAGCACCCGCAAGGCCGCCCCGCTGGATTCCACCCAGCATACCGAGGACGCCCCCCGGCTGCATGCTTCGAGGCCCACCACGCCGGTGCCGGCAAATAAATCCAGGAACTTGGCGCCCGCCACGCGCGCTCCCAGCATCGAAAACAAACTCTCCCGCACCATATCCTGCGTCGGCCGCACCGCTTGTGAACGCGGCACCCTCAACACCCGCCCACGAAATTCTCCCCCCGTAATCCGCATGCCAAAGTCTAGGCCATCCCCCGCCCCCACGCAACTGGCGCGATTGACAACTGATGAACCCCAGAATGTCCAAGCCAATCCCACCCTTCAACATTCAGAAATCATCATTCGTCAATCTGCGGTTTCCGGATCCGAAGGTGGCCCGTGCGCTCCGCGCGCGGGCAATTCACCGCCGCCCGCGCCGGCTGCTTTTCTTTGCCACCTTCGGTGTGGGCCGCACCCGCTTGGCCTTCGCCTTCGCTTTTTTCACCAAAGCCTTCTTGGCCTTCTTGGCCTTCTTGCGAGGCGCGGCAGCGCCAGCGCGGGCGTGGCCCGGCCCCTTCGCCCCCCACCATTTGGCATGCTGCGCCTTCATGAACGCCAGTCCGTCGCGCGCCAGCGCTTCCTCGGTATCATACATGCGCCGCCAGATTTTTGTCGCCGCCGCCAGCTCCGGCAGCGCCAGCCCGAATGCCTCGATCATCAGCCACCCGTCGTACCCCACCGCCTTCAATGCCGCAAAGGTCTCATCCCAACGCACCAGCCCCTTGCCCGGCGTACTGCGGTCGTTCTCGGAAATATGCACGTGCCCCATCACGTCCGCCGCCGCGCGAATCCCCCCGGCAACACTCTTTTCTTCAATGTTGGCGTGAAAAGTATCGTAGAGCACCTTGCAGCTCGGATGATTCACCGTCCTCACGAAGCGCGCCGCGTCGACATTGTTGGTCAACAGATACGTCTCAAAACGGTTTAACGGTTCGATGTCCAGCATCACGCCCACCCGTCCCGCATACTCGGCCATCGCGCGCACGCTCTCCACACCCCAGCGCCACTCGTTCTCCGTGGGGCCACGCCCGCTGAACACGCCCAGCGCCGAATGGATCGGCCCCGCCAGGCGTGTCGCCCCCACCGCCCGGCTGCAATCCAGCGCCCGGCACGTCATCGCCACCCCCTTCGCGCGCACCGCCGGATCGGGGCTGATCGGATTGTCTTCCACCCCGCGCACCGTCACCGCCGTGCGCTCCAGCCCGAGATCGTCCAACCGCCGCGCCCACGCCGCCCACTTGTCCACGTTGAGATCAAAAATCGGCAACTCCACCCCGTCATACCCCATGCGCTTGAGGGATGCCAACAAGGGCAGCATGCTCTCCGTCAAATCCCCAGTCCAAAGCAACAGATTCATGCCGAATTTCATGCAGACATCCCCCGTGGTTGATCTTTACGACGCCCCAGCATCCAAACACCCCCCCAAGACCCCTGCAAGCGCAAACGACATTTCCGCCGCACGTAGGGGCCGCGCTCGCGCGGACCTCTTCCATCATCGCGGTGGCCCGTGCGCTCCGCGCGCGGGCAAGCCACAAAAAAACCGGGGCCCCATCACAGGACCCCGGTCTTTCATTCATTAGATCGGCGCGGCTTCCCGCGCCGGTTTTGAGCGTTTTGTGCCTCTTTGTGGCAACCCCGAAAACGCAATCTGGATTTACTTCTTCGCAAACTCCGCTTCAATCACCAGCTCGATTTCATCGCCCACCACCAGGCCACCCGTCTCCAGTGCCTTGCTCCACGTCAAGCCAAAGTCCTGGCGGTTGATCTTCCCGCTCGCGGCAAAGCCCAGCTTCGTGCTGCCCCACGGATCCAGCACCGGACCACTCACCGTGTATGCCAGCGTCACCGATTTGGTCACGCCATGAATCGTCAGGTCACCCGTGATGCCGTCCGCCGTAATCGCCGTGCTCCTGAACGTGATCTCTGGAAACTGCGCCACGTCAAAGAAATCCGCGCTCTTCAAATGGTTGTCGCGATCCGACGATCCCGTGCTGATGCTGGCGGCCTTCATTGTGGCCTCCGCCGACACCACCTTGCCACCCTCCACCGACAGCGCCCCCGTGTAATCGCCAAACTCACCACGCACCTTGCTGATCACAAGGTGCGCCACCTTGAATGCGATCGACGAATGCCCGGGATCGATCGCATACGCATCAACCGCCGCCGCATCCTCCGCCCGCGCCGTCCCCAACCCCGCCACCAAAACCGCCCCCGCCATCATTCGCACCAATGTCTTGCTTTGCATGCTCCGTCTCCTTGCTTTGTGTAACTCTGGAAGAGACAAGAACCCTATCAAATCCCACCCGCCCCGTACCAGCCCCTTTCGGATAAAATCGGGGTCGGCGTCGGCGTCGGTATCGATTCCGATGCCTCACGTAGGGGCCGCGCTCGCGCGTGCCCTGTGAAACGTCAGGTCACGGCATCATCACCCGCAACCGGTATGCGCGCGTGGCCCCCGCCGCGGCATCCCTGACCATCCGTACCCCGTCCGCCTCCTGCAAGATCTCCTGCTCCGGCAAATCCCGCCAATCGTCCTGCGCCACGTCCTCGCTGTATTGCACGCGATACCGGCGCGACATCGAAACCGGGAAGGTCAGGATCACATCATCTCCGCTAACGACCGATTGCAACGTGAGGTGGCTGTCGCCATCACCCGGATCCGTGTCCGCCACGAATTCACCAAAGTTATCAACCCCGTCCCCATCCGGATCGGCGCCAGGATCACGCGCCGCGGCATCGGCGATGCGTGCCACCGCCCATACCCCGTAATTGGATTCCGCCGCAGGCGCCTTGCGCGTCGTCTGCCGTTTCGCCTCCAGAATCGCCAGGCTGGTGCCGGTACTCCCCGCCTTATCGACATAAAACATGAAAATCTTGTCCGCCACCCACACCAGCGCCGGCCGGCACCGCCCTTCCCCCGCATCCGTGTATCGCCCAATGCGGACCGCTTTGCTCCAGCTGGTGCCGCCATCCAGGGAATAGCTGTACAGCAAGTCGCAATTCGAGGCGTTGCTGGATTTTCCATCCGGGTTCAACGCCACGATCACCACCCGCCGGCCATCATCGGAAACCGCCACGGAACAAAGCCCCGAATTGTTGTGCCAGCTGCCCAACCCCGAAAATATTAGCTTGTCGCTGGCAAACACTTTGGCGTTGAGGCCATTGTATTTGTTGTAAAAAACCGTCCCGCTCGCGCCATAGGCAACATGAAATTGCCCCGTGAGGTCGATCGCCATCGCCGGATAGCCGCGCCGGTCGCTGCCGGATGTGTGCGTCTTGAGATTGGCGTTCAACCCGGCCACCGGACTGCTCACCGCCGCCGTGCGGCTGAAATAACTCGCGCCCCCGGGATCGCATTTTCCGGATCCGAAAAATAATTCATTGCCCCGCGCGCGGATCACCTGATCGCAGTCCGTCCGCCAGACATCGTTGATGTCGCCGAGCAATTTCATCGCGCCGCCGTTCTCACGATAAAATTTCACGGGCCCCCACACGTTCCCACCCGGCGCCGCGCCATGCGTGAAATACACCATGCCGTTGTCCGCCGCCGCGATCCCCACCTGATAGTTGCGCACCATCGGGTTGGCGGCTTTGTAGGAGGACCACGCCCCCGCCGCCGTGCGCTTCGAATACCAGAGCTCGTAGCCGCTGGTCCAATTGCCGTTTCGCCGCGCGATGATGTGTACGTTGCCACCGCTGTCGCGGGCAATCCCGGGATTGTAATCCATAACGCCCTGCGCGGTGTCCGGCGCTGGGTACGCCTGATCCAGGACCTTTCTACCGTTGGCGTCGAACTGGTAATAGCGGCTGGTCACCAGGTGAATGCGATTGTCCGCCCCCCGCACCGCATCACACTGCTTGCCCTCGGCCACGACCCCCTTGAACGTCCACGTCTGGGCCTCCGCACGCCAGCCACAAAGTAGGCCGGCCAACACCAACACCACCGTCCATTGGGTGCGCATCATGGACGTCCAGGCAAGCAGAATGCATGCCCGTATCCACGAAATACGTCAAATACCCGCGCCACGGGAATAAAAAGCGCCCACGGGAGGGGCGGCCGCCTGGCCGCCCTCTTTTCACAGCGCCCCAGCCCCAATCCCAATGTCCACCCTTGAACGCAATGGCCAGAAGTGAACGGCCAGCACGAATGTCCGAGGTGGCCCGGGCGCTCCGCGCACGGGCAGATTAAGCGGCGTGACCCCGTCCTACCCCACCCACTGCGGCACCGGATAACGCGACGGATTCTTTTCGATCTGCTTGGGCGTCACGCCAATGCGCTCAATCCGCAGATACACGCCCCAGGCTTTGGCCTCATTCGACCCCAGCGCAATCACCATCTCGTGCGTGCCCTTCCCCGCTTGGAACGACACCGCATGATGATCGGGCACCGCCGGATTCGTCCCATGGGGATCGTAACGCAGCAGCTTCCCATCAACCCATAGCTTCACCGGCCCGTCATAACCGAACAAGGCCGCCAGCTTCATCGGCTCGGCACACGCAAAGCGCCCCACAATAAACGCCAGCGCATCCTCCTTGAGCTTGGAAAATTCCGGATAGAGATTGAAAAAATTCGACTCCAGCACCCGCGGCACAAGCTCCAACGACGCCAGGTCCGCCGGCAACTCCACCGCCGCCAGTTTCCCCGCACCCGGCAGCATGCGGCTCACCAGCAACGCCTTCGGGAACGGCATCGCCAACCGCATCTTCGTGATCGGGATCGGCCCGAACACCGGCAGCGGCCGCCCCGCGCTGTCCATGATGTTACACGCCGGATCAAGCCCATGCCCGTAATACAAATCCGTGCAAATGAAATCCAGCATCGTCCGGAAGGTTTTGAGCTGCACCGTGCTGCCCGCCAGCCGCGTGTCGAAAACACCCGGCTTGTGCTCCTGTCCCAGCCGCACACTGAACCCCATCGGCCGCCCCATCGATTCGAGCTTGCCCACCACGTTGTCGAACTCCACCGTGATCGTGGACAGCTGCTCGCCCTTGGGGACCGCCACACTGACGCGCTTGAGCGCAATCGGCGCCTTGAGCTCC
>CAMFEP010000047.1 GCA_945949405.1 Kiritimatiellales bacterium | reverse complement strand
ATTTCTATGTGAAGCATCGCCGATGGATCAACAACTGGGACCTGGTGGATTGCTCGGCGGAGCAGGTGTTGGGCGGGTGGCTTTTTAGTCTGGGCAAGACGCGGCTGCTCGACCGGTTGGCGCGCTCGAAGAATTTGTGGGACCGGCGGTTGGCGATGATTGCCACACTTCATTTTATTCGCGCGGGGGAGTTTGGGCCCACGCTGCGGATTTCCGAGGTGTTGCTGGCGGACCCGGAAGATTTGCTGCACAAGGCCACGGGGTGGATGCTGCGTGAGGTGGGCAAGCGGGACCAGGGTGTGGAGGATGCCTTTTTGCGGCGGCATTACCGGCGCATGCCGCGCACGATGTTGCGCTATGCGATCGAGCGATTTCCGGAAACGCGGCGGCGGGCGTATCTGGCGGGGACGGTATGAGCGCGGGCGTGCTCCAGGTGATGGATGTGGGGCGGCAGGCTTACGCGCCGGTGATGGCGTTGCAGGAGACGCTGGCGGCGGAGCGGGGGCGTGGGGCGATTCCCGACACGTTGATTCTGGTGGAGCACGAGCCGGTGTACACGCATGGGCGGCGGCAGGTTGACCAGCATGTGGTGGCCTCTGCCGAACAGCTGCTCAGGCTGGGCATCGACGTGGTGCACACGACGCGCGGCGGCGATGTGACGTATCACGGGCCGGGGCAACTGGTGGGGTATCCGATTTTGGATTTGGGGGCGCGTGGCGAAGGCGCGGTGTGGTATGTGGGGCAGCTTGAGCGGGTGATCATTGCCACGCTGGCCACGTTCGGGATTGAAGCGGGGACGGATCCGGCGAATCGCGGGGTGTGGGTGGGTGGGAATAAAATCGCCGCGATCGGGGTGCGGATCAGCAAAAAGATCACGCAACACGGGTTCGCCTTGAACGTATGCCCGGACATGTCCCACTATGCGGGGATTGTGCCGTGCGGGCTGCATGACCGGGGCGTGACGTCGCTGCATCTGCTGCGGGAAGGGGCCGGCATGGAGGCCGTGAAGGGCCGTTTGTTGCGGGAATTTCAGCGGTTATTTGGGTATGAAGCGGTGCGTCCGGCGGCGGCGCCGCAGGTTGTCTCGGATTGATCGGCGGCGGGCTCGGCGATCCCGCCCTACCTTCGGATCGAGTAAAGCAGAGTCACCATGAAGACATTAAGTCTGGCCGAATTTGCAGAGCGGGCGGTGGAATGGCGCCGACCGCACCAGGCGCAATACTTTGCGATGTATTCGTCCGTGTTCGATGCGATTGTCACTGATCCGGTGTTGATGCTGGTGCCGGTGGACGATCACATGGTGCATCGTGGCGACGGGGTGTTCGAGACCTTCAAATGCGTTGGCGGGGCGCTGTACAATCTCAACGCGCATCTCGACCGGGTGGAGAACTCGGCGGCGATGATCGAGCTGGCGGTGCCGATGGCGCGGCGGGAACTGGTGGACGGCATCATCGCGACGGTGCGGGCGGGCGGGCAGCGCGACTGCCTGGTGCGGCTGCTTGTGTCGCGGGGACCGGGCAGTTTTGGGGTGAGTCCGTACGATTGTCCGAAGCCGCAGATCTATATCGCCGTGTCGCGGCTGCCGGTGGCGTTCATGACGGCGCATCCCGAGGGGGCGCGGGTGCGCACGAGCCGGATTCCGGCCAAAGACGCATTTTTTGCGCGCACCAAAAATTGCAACTACCTGGCGAATGCCCTGATGAAAAAAGAAGCGGTGGATGCGGGGGTGGATTTTGCGGCGGCCTTCGATGGGGCGGGGCTGCTGGCCGAGGGGGCGGCGGAGAGCATGGGGATCGTCACGCCGGGGCGGCGCCTGGTGTTTCCGCGGCTCGACGGGATTCTGGCGGGGACCACGATGATGCGGCTTGCGGAGCTTTGCGGGAGCGATCGGGGGTCCGAGCGGGTGGCGGGGGTGGACTTTAGGGATATTCATCTTGCCGAGATCACGGGGGCGGCGGAGTTTCTGGTGGTGGGGACGACGATCAACGTGGTGGCGGTGCGGGATTTCGACGGCCAGGCGATTGGCGGGGGGCGTCCGGGACCGGTGGCGGCGCATCTGGGGCGGCTGCTGGCCGAGGATATTCGAAAGAACGTGGCGATGCAGACGGTGGTGTTTGGGTGAGGGCATGCAACAGGCATTCAAATCGGACTTGCCGCAAAAAGGCGCAAAAAGGCGCAAGATGAACGGGCGGAGACCGCCGGCGCACTCCAGATTACCGGCGGGGAGCGCCGGCTCCAGGGCGGATTTTCGATAGGTAGTCGAGCCGAGGACAGGCGCGCGGCAAGAACTTGAGCAAAATGCTTCGGGGCCGTGTTTTTGGTTGGGGGTCTTGCGGCGGCTGTGCTATATAGGCCGACCGTTTGCGGGACAGAACAGTTTCCTTTCAAGGAACGGATATGGATTTCCGGAGCGCACTAAAAAGCGGATGTTATTGCCTCGAGCTGCGGAGCTCGACCAAGCAGGAGATCATTGAAGAAATGGTCGATTTGCTGGTGACGGGGGGGCGCATCAAGCCGGAGCATCGCGACAGCGTGCTCAAAGCCATTCTCGACCGTGAAAAGAAGATGTCCACGGGGGTTCAGCACGGGGTGGCGATCCCGCACGGCAAGTCGGACGTGGTGGAGGAGCTGATCACCGCCGTGGCGCTCAAGAAAGATGGCGTCGATTTCGGTTCACTTGACGGAGAGCCGTCGCACATCTTCATCATGACGGTATCCTCGGTGTTGCGTACGGGGCCACACCTGCAATTTCTCGCCGAAATCAGCAAGCTGTTGAATGTGCCCTCCGTTCGTGCAAAACTGCTGGTGGCCACGAGTGTTGAGGAGTTGCTGGGCGTCCTGATCAGCGATCAACCGGCCTGAACGTTCACGTTGGGCTTTTGCGCGTTGGGCTTTTGCCATGATTCTCGTCAAGGTTGAGCAGTTGTTTCTTTCCAATATGGGCTTCGTCGTGATTCTCAAGGGGGAAACCGATGAGCGTGGCGTGCCGATTTTCATTGGCGCCGCGGAGGCGCAGGCGATCGCGCTACAGTTGCAGGGCGTGAAGGTGCCGCGCCCGCTGACGCACGACTTGCTCAAGAACGTGCTCGACTACCTGGAATGCCGGGTCAAGCGGGTGGAGGTGCGAGACATTCGCGACGGCACGTACTATGGGCGGCTCGTGCTGGAGATGGACGCGCACGACATGGAAATTGACTGCCGGCCGAGCGATGCGATTGCGCTGGCGCTGCGCAGTGCCTGCCCGATTTACGTGGACGAGAAGGTCATGGAAGAGGCGGGGCGTCTGTTGGAGAACCTGCGCGCCACGGAAGACGCACCGGCCATCGACGCGGTGACGAGTGGCAAGGGGCATGCCAAGCAGAAGCCCAAGTCGCCGATTGAGATGTTGAACGCCAAGCTCGAAAAGGCAATCGCCAAAGAAGATTACGAGGAAGCGGCACGGATCCGTGATGAAATCAAGCGACTCAAGAAACACACGGACAACTGATTCGCGGATAATTGATTCGCGGACAACTCGTCGCATGTCCACTTGGGGGGCGAGTGACATGAGACCGATTTTCGCGGCGTCGCGGCGCTCCGCCCTCCCGTATGCGCAATGAATTCTGACGCTGTGTATAATTCTCCTGTGCCGCTGTGCCTGGCGGGCGCCGCGGCATTTTCCCCATTTCGCATCCAAACGCTGCTTGAGCGTCTACGGGCGGCGCTGCCGCAATTGGCAATTGCCGGGTTGGCGGTGGAATTCGTCTATTTCCTGGACGCGCGGGCGGCGCTGACGGCGGGGGACTGGCACAAAATCCAGGCATTGCTGGGCACGCGCGCGCCTTTTGCGGCGGGTGATTCGGGATTTCTGGTGACGCCGCGCAAGGGGACGATTTCGCCCTGGTCCTCCAAGGCCACGGACATTTTCAGAAACTGCGGGCTGGCGGGGGTGCGCCGTGTCGAGCGGGGGATGCATGTGTGCGTGCGGGGGGTGGATGGGGGCATCCTCGATGCGGATGCCATTGGGGCGGCGGGACTGAACTGTTTGCACGACCGGATGACGCAGGGCGTGTATCGGGATGCGGAGGATTTATTCGAGCAGGCCGCGCCGCCGCCGTTTCGCACGATCGACGTGCTGGGGGGTGGATTGGAGGCGTTGCGGCGGGCCAATGCGGAGCTGGGGCTGGCCTTGAGCGATGCGGAGATTGAATATCTCGCGGCGGCGTATGGTGGGATTTGCCGCAATCCGACGGATGTGGAACTGGTCATGTTCGGGCAGGTGAATTCCGAGCACTGCCGCCACAAGATCTTCAACGCGTCGTGGATTATCGACGGGAACTCCCAGCCGCATTCGCTCTTTGACATGATCCGCCACACGCATGCGACGCATCCGGCGGGGACGCTGGTGGCGTATCGGGATAATTCGAGTGTGATCGAGGGTTTTCCCGGGGAGATGTTCGCGCCGGGGGACGATGGGGTCTATGTGGCGGTGCCGGCGCAGGTTGATCTGTTGATGAAGGTCGAGACGCACAACCATCCGACGGCGATCTCGCCGCATCCCGGCGCGGCGACGGGGGTGGGCGGGGAAATTCGCGACGAGGGTGCGACGGGGACGGGCGCGCGCAGCAAGGGCGGGCTGGGGGCGTTCATGGTGTCGCACCTGCGCGTGCCGGGGTTTGCCCAGCCGTGGGAGCTGGCGGCGCCGGAATTTCCGGGGCGGTTGGCGACGCCGCTGGCGATCATGCTTGAGGGGCCGATTGGCGCGGCGGCGTTTGGGAATGAATTTGGGCGACCGCAACTGTGCGGGCTCTTTCGGACGTTCGAGCAGCGGCATGCGGGGGCGTGGCGGGGGTATCACAAGCCGATCATGGCGGCGGGGGGCATGGGGGTGATCCGGCGCGACCACACGCAAAAGAAGGAGATTTTGCCAGGTGCGCTGATCATTCAGCTTGGCGGGCCCGCGATGCGCATCGGGCTGGGGGGCGGGGCGGCGTCCTCGATGGCAACGGGAAGCAATGCCGAGGCGCTGGATTTCGATTCGGTGCAGCGCGACAACGCCGAGATGCAGCGGCGTTGCCAGGAGGCGATCAATGCTTGTGTGGGTTTGGGCGAGCGCAATCCGATTTTGAGTATTCACGACATTGGGGCGGGGGGGCTTTCAAACGGGTGTCCGGAACTCGTGTCGGAGACCGGCGGTGAATTCTGGTTGCGCGCGGTGCCGAGCGAAGACGCGTCGATGAGCCCGATGGAAATCTGGTGCTGCGAGGCGCAGGAGCGGTATGTGCTGGCAATCGCGCCGGAGTCGCTGGCGGTTTTCAAGGCGCTGTGCGCGCGCGAGCGGTGTCCGATGGCGGTGATCGGGCGGGCCACGGGGGACGGACGGCTCTCGCTGGCGGATGCGCAATTCAACAACAAGCCGATCGATCTCGATCTGGCGGTGATCATTGGCAAGCCGCCGCGGCTCCAGCGGGACGTGCGGCGGAGTGCGCCTGGGCTGGCGCCGCTGGAACTGGCGGGCATCACGATGGCGTCGGCGGTGGCGCGGGTGTTGCGATTTCCGGCGGTGGCGAACAAGAGTTTTCTGATCACGATTGCCGACCGGAGTGTGACGGGATGCGTCACGCGCGACCAGATGGTGGGGCCGTACCAGGTGCCGATTGCGGATGGGGCGGTGACGGTGAATGGGTATCGCACGTTTCATGGGCAGGCGATGGCGATGGGCGAGCGCACGCCGCTGGCGTTGATTTCGGGACCGGCGTCGGGGCGCATGGCGGTGGGTGAGGCGCTGACCAATCTCGCGGGGATCGACGTGGGCGCGATCGGGAATGTGAAACTTTCGGGAAACTGGATGGCGGCCTGCGGCGAGGGTGGCGAGGATGCGGCGCTGTACGACACGGTGCGGGCAGTGGGGCTTGAGCTTTGTCCGGAATTGGGCGTGTCCATTCCGGTTGGCAAGGATTCGCTCTCCATGCGCACGCACTGGACCACGCGCGCGGGAGAGGCGCAGAAAAACGTCGCACCGTTGAGTTTGATCGTGTCGAGTTTTGCGCCGGTGGAGGATGTGCGGCGGACGGTGACGCCCGATCTCAAGGCAGGGGCGTCGAGGCTGCTGCTGATCGATCTGGGGGGTGGGAAAAACAGGCTTGGTGGTAGCGCGCTGGCGCAGGTGTTCAATCAGATTGGTGATCTGGCGCCGGATTTGGATGATCCGGCGCTGTTTCGTGGATTTTTTGCGGCGATGCAGACGCTCGTGAGGCGCGGGCTGTTGCTGGCGTACCACGACCGCGCGGACGGCGGGCTGTTGGTGACGCTGGCGGAGATGGCGTTGGGGGGACGGCGCGGGCTGGCGGTGGAGATTGCGGCGCGCGACGAGGGGGATTGGCTGGCGGAGTTATTTACGGAAGAGCTTGGCGCGGTGATTCAGGTGGCGGATGGGCGTTTGGACGCGGTGCGTGGCGTGTTGCGTGATGCGGGATTGGAAGCGATCACGCGAGAGGTGGCGAAGCCGTGCGTCGAACGTGAAATTATCATTCACGCGGGGGGGCGGGAGATCTTTCGGCAATCGCTGGTGGAGGTGGCGCGGACGTGGTCCGAGTTGAGCAGCGCGATGCAAACGTTGCGGGACAATCCGGATTGTGCGCGGCAGGAATTTGAAAACTTGCTGGATGTGGATGATCCGGGGTTGAATTTTGAGGTGCCGTTCGTGGTGGACGAGCCGGATTACACGATTCGCGAGCGGCCGCGCGTGGCGATTTTCCGCGAACAAGGGGTCAATGGTCAGGTGGAGATGGCGGCGGCGTTTCATGCGGCGGGGTTTGCGAGCGTCGACGTACACATGACGGACTTGCTGGGCGGGCGCGTGGTGCTGGAGGGCTTTGCGGGGGTGGTGGCGTGCGGCGGGTTTTCCTATGGCGACGTGCTGGGGGCGGGGACGGGCTGGGCGATGTCGATTTTGGGCAATGACGCGATGCGTGCCATGTTCGCGCGGTTCTTTGGCGATGAGCGGACCTTTGCGCTGGGTGTGTGTAACGGCTGCCAGATGATGGCGCAGCTCAAGGAGATTATTCCGGGGGCGGGGGCCTGGCCGCGATTCGTGCGCAATACGTCGGAGCAATTCGAGGCGCGGCTGGCGACGGTGGAGGTGGTGGAATCGCCGTCGCTGTTTTTTCGGGGCATGGCGGGGGCGCGGTTGCCGGTGCCGGTGGCGCATGGCGAGGGGCGCGCGGATTTTGCAGGCATGGGACCGGCGGGAGGATTGGTGGCGGCGCGGTTCGTGGATAATCGTGGGCAGGCGACGGAGCGGTATCCGTTCAATCCGAATGGATCGGCGGGGGGGCTGGCGGGGCTGACGACGGCGGATGGGCGGGTGACGATCATGATGCCGCATCCGGAGCGGGCGTTTCGGGCGTGCCAGCTTTCGTACCGGCCGGCGGAGCTGTTCACGGGTGAGGCGGGGCCGTGGCTGCGCATGTTTCAAAACGCGCGGGCTTTTGCGGGGCGAAGGGGCGCTTGAGGGCGTCATGGGGTATTGGGGCGGGCGCGAAACCGGAATCGGTGTGCGTTTAGTGCGAATCGGGAAGGTGATCTCGCCCCAATCGCGGGCTTCCCGGCGGCGGCGCATACCAGGAGTATAGCGCCGCCGCCGGAGCGCCCGCGCTTGAGGCAAGCTGACCCTCCCGATTCGCATCCCGGCCTGCGGCCGGGCACCTAAACGCACACCGCGTTTGCCACGGACGCCATAAGCGCCGGGACGGCGCTATGGCGGATTGGGGGTGGGCGGATGCGGAAACGCCCAAGAATCTAGTATTTAAGGGCTGACCCTACTTTGATGTTCCAAAATACGCGGGGGTTTGCGGGTTGATAGCGGCGCTGGGAGCGGGAGGAGGTGTACGTGTTGCGGCGTTTTTGGTGGGGAGGAATTTTCGTTCCGGCGGGGCAAGCCCGCCGGGAGCGGGGGAGGCGGAGAGAGTTCGGAGCGGACCGCACGGAGTGCGGTCCCTACCTGTGGGAAGGCACAGTGCTGTCGGCGGTGTCGGCGATGGCTTTTTGGGGTTTGGTGAAGATGATGCGGGGGTAGCCGGCGGCGACGAGGGTTTCCGAAAGGTCGCGGAGCAGGGCGGGGGAGGAATTTTCGGGCACGGCGACATAGATGGCGGTGTTCTGCGTGGCGCCGCGTGATTTGAGTTTGGCGGGAAGTTTTTTGAGGACGACTGGTTCGACTCCGAGCATGACGGCGCCGTCGGGGGAGACGCTGACGTTCATGGCGGACGGCGGGGTGGTGGCGCAGCCGGTGACGAGGGCGGCGATGAGCAGGAGCGCGGCGAACATCGGGAAATAGCGGGGGAATTTGTCCGCGCGGGCTCGTGTCACTCGCCCCTCCCATGTTGCGAGCACAGACGAATTTCGATTTAGAAGGTTCATACCTTGCTCCAGCGGGGTTCAAGATCGTTGCGGACGTAATCGCGGACTCCATCTTCGATCGATGTGAAGGGGGCGGTGTAGCCGGCGCGGCGCAGTTTGGCGGGGTCGGCCTGGGTGTGGTACTGGTACTTGTCGCGCATGCTTTCCGGCATGTCGATCATGCGGATGCGCGGGTCGCGCTCCATGGCGGCAAAGATTGCGCGGCCCAGATCGAGCCAGGTGCGGGCCTGGCCTGTGCCGCAGTTGAAGAGGCCCGAGACCTTTGGGTTGTCGTGGAAGTAGAGCGTGACGGCCACGGCGTCGCGCACGTCGATGAAATCGCGGTCCTGTTCGCCGTCGGCGTAGCCTGGCAGGTAGGACTTGAAGAGGCACAACTCGCCGGTGTCGTGGATTTGGGCAAAGGCCTTGTTCACGACGGAGCGCATGTTGCCCTTGTGATCCTCGCGCGGGCCGTAGACGTTGAAATATTTTAAACCGACGATGCGGGTGAAATGGTTTTGGGCGAGGGCCCAGAGGTCGAAGGTTTGCTTCGACTGGCCGTAGAGATTGAGGGGGCGGTAGCGCGGGGTCAGGGCGTCGTCGTCGGAATAGCCGAGGCTGCCGTCGCCGTAGGTCGCGGCGCTGGAGGCGTAGATGAAGCGCACGCCGTTGGCGAGGCACCAGGTGCAGAGTTCGCGCGTGTAGGCGACGTTGTTGTCCTCGAGATAGGCGGCGTTGGTTTCGGTGGTGGAACTGCAGGCGCCGAGGTGGAAGACGGTTTTGGGCGGGGGCAGGGTGCCGGCGCGCAGGGCTTGGCGGAATTCGTCGCGGTCGAGGTGCTGGCGGATGCGCAGGGATTCCAAGTTGCGCTGCTTTTCGGGATGGTTGAAGTGGTCGACGACGAGGATGTTGTCGTGGCCGCGGGCGTTGAGGGCGGCGACGAGGTTGCTGCCGATGAAGCCGGCGCCGCCGGTGACGATGAAGCGCTCTGCACTCACGGCATTTTATCCGTTTTTGGCGGCGTGTTGGTGGTGCGTTGCGCGATCGTGGCGATGATATTGGTCGTGGAGCGGCCGGGCACCAGCGGGGCGAGCACGACCTTGCCGCCGCTGCGCTCCACGACTTCGCGGCCCGCGACATAGTGGGCCCAATCGGCGCCCTTGATCAAGACGTCTGGCAGAATCGCGGTGATCAGGGCCACGGGTTCATCCTCGTCGAAGATGACGACGTAATCGACGGCTTCGAGGGCGGAGATGACGCGGGCGCGGTCATGCTCGTTGACGATGGGGCGATCCGGACCTTTGAAGCGGCGGACGGAGTCGTCGGAGTTGAGGCCGACGATCAGGGCGTCGCCCTGGCGGCGCGCGAAGGCGAGGTAATCGATGTGGCCGGGGTGGAGGATGTCGAAGCAGCCGTTGGTGAAGGCGAGGGTCTTGCCGGCGGCGCGCAAGCGGGCGCGCTCGGCCTGCATGGCGGTGCGGGTGAGGATTTTTTTATCGAGGTCACGCATGGGAATTAGAGAAGGCGGAAATGAAACCGCGAATGGACGCGAATAAGCGCGAATAGGATTTGGGAGCGTTCATCATGTTGGGTTTAGTGTTTGAAGGCGCGTTGGCCGGTGAAGACCATGGCGGCGTTGGTTTCGTTGCAGGCCTCGATCACTTCGAAATCGCGCAGGGAGCCGCCGGGCTGGATGACGGCGGTGACGCCTTCGCGCAGGCCGACGTCGATGCCGTCGCGGAAGGGGAAGAAGGCATCCGAGACCATGCGGCTGCCGGCGAGGCCGCCCTTGCGCGTGGCGACCTCGCGGTCGATCTCGGCGCGGGCGCCGGTGTCCTTGAGGTCATTGTAGGCGGTGCGGTGGGTTTCCCAGGAGAGGCGGTCGGCCAGTTTGCGGTAGGCCTTGTCGCGGGCGATTTCGGCGACGCCGACGCGGTCCTGCTCGCCGGTGCCGATGCCGACGGTGGCGCCGTCCTTGACGAAGAGCACGGAGTTGCTGGTGACGCCGGCCTCGACCATCCAGCCGAAGAGCAGGTCGTCGAGTTCGGCGGTGGTGGGCGCGCGGGACACCCGATAGTCGCGGCCCTCGTGGGTGACCTGGGCGGGCAGGAATTGATCGCGGGTGCGGGCTGCGGGGACGAAGGACCACTGGGCGATCAGGCCGCCGTCGAGCATCGACTTAAAATCGATGAAGCGCGTGGGGGCGTACTCCGCGAGGCGGCGCATGTTGGGGATGCGCATGACGCGCAGGTTTTTCTTGCGTTCGAAGATCGAGAGGACGCCGGGGGCGAACTCGGGGGCGGCGACGACTTCGGCGTATTGCTCGGCGATCAGGCGGGCGGTATCCAGGTCGACCTCACGGTTGAGGACGATGGCGCCACCGAAGGCGGCGACGCGGTCGGCGAGGTTGGCGCGGGAGTAAGCCTCGGCGAGGGTGGCGGCTTTGGCGACGCCGGAGGGGTTGTTGTGCTTCATGATCGCGACGCAGGGCTGATCCATGAGGTAGCGCAAGATGTTGAGGGCGTTATCGACGTCGGTGAGGTTCGTTTTGCCGGGGTGTTTGCCGAATTGCAGGAGCTCGGCGTCGGAGACGAGGTGGCGGCCGGGCTGGATGGATTCGGCGTCGCCGAGGCGCAGGTTGCCGTTGATCAGGCGGAAGAAGGCGGCTTCCTGGCCGGGGTTTTCGCCATAGCGCAGGCCTTTGGCGATGCCGTCGATGATCCAGGTGACTTTTTCGTAGATGAGGGTTTGGCGTCCGGTTTCGTCGACGAAGCTGATTTCGAGGCGTGGGGGGAAGTGGTCGTCCATGACGGTGCGGTAGGCGGCTTTCAAGTCGGCAGGCATGATGGCGTAGCATAGCAGGGCGCATCTTGGTGGCAACAGGGAAGACGGGAGGATTGGAAGAGTGGAAGATTCGATGCGGATTTGGACAAACCGCGTCCAGAGGCCGCGGTCCACCTCGGAGGGGGGCCGGGGTCAGCGACCCCGGCTAGAGTGAACGTACAAATGCGCATCACGAACGCCTCGCCCGTCGAAGACTCGGGCGGTTTCGGAGGCGGCAAGCAGTCGTATGTATTCGCTGGTCAATTCCGGTGGCGGGGGGGAGGGGGCGTTGGTATACTCTCCGGATGTCAGCGCGCAAGCCACAGGCCGCAAAGAGGAAGGTTGCCGGCAAAACGGCCGGGCTGCCGCTCGGTGAGGTGATCCAGCGGGCCAAGAGCCAGTTGGAGCGGATGATTGACCTCAATCCCGAGTCCATGGCGCTGGTGGACGGCAAGGGCACCGTGTTGCGCGCCAACCGCGCGCTGGTGACGATGCTGAATGCGTCCGGGTTTCCGAAAGTACTTGGCCAGAAACTTGGCGCGTTATTCCCTGTTGAGGACGGCCAGTTTTTTGAAAAGCTCCTGGTCGGCGAGGCGGATCATGAATCCGCTGAAATTAGCGTGCGGCTGGATGATGGCGCGGCGCGGCTTTTGCGATTCAGCGTTGTTGTGGGCGGGCGGGATTCGGAAACCCTGATTGTGATTGCGCATGACGCCACCCTCGAAAAATCCGAAGCTGACCTGATCGAGAAAGGGTACAAGGTGGAAGCCGTGCGGGCGCTGATGGGGGCGCTGATGCACCACTTGAACCAGCCGCTGACGGTATTGATGGTGCGGGCCAAGCTGACGCAGCAGGCCGTGGAGCGCGGCAATCTGGACCCTGAGGGTTTGAAGGCGACCTTCAACGACATCATGGACTTGACGATGCGGATGGCGAATATGTTGAAGCGGGTTGAAGAGTCGGATGATTATCAGACCCAGCGTTACATCGATGGGCTGGATATTTTGAAGATCGACGACTGACGGGGATTTCTCGCGGAGGCGCAGAGAGCGCGGAGAAGGAGCAGACAGTCTTATTCGTCGTTTTCGCTGTCGGCGTCCAGGTCGGTCTGCATTTTGCGTTTGAGGCGGGTGTGATAGCCGCAGCTCAAGCAGAGCACGGAATCCGGTTCCATTTCAGCACCGCACTCGGGGCAGACATCATCGTCCGGCTTTTCGGAGAGATCCTCTTCGTCCTCGTCCAACTCGTCATCATCGTCGTGGGGTTCGTTGGGGCCGGATTTGGCGGGGCCTTTTTGATTGGGAACCACGATTTCGGCGCCGCATCCCGGGCATTCCACCGCTTCACCGATGAAGTCCGGGGGGGCTTCCAATTCCTGATCGCACTTCGGGCAAGAGAAGGTGATGTCTGGCATGGGTGGGTTTCCTGATTACGAAGCGAATACTAGGGACGTGGTTTGGCGGGGGTCAAGGGAATTGGGGGTCGTGTATCAATTTGAGTTTATTTTCGAATCTCCCGCAGAGGCGCGGAGTTAGCGGAGATGAAGTTTTTTGCCCGAACCGGTGAGAGGCCGGTTCGGGCAAGGAATCCCTATCGAAATGCCGTGGCGATTCCTAAGAAAAAGAGGCCGGTCGCCACTCCGATGAGGAGAAAAATGAGCATCAGAATGCCCATGATTTTGAAGTAGAGGCGGAGTTTATCCATGGCCGTGAAGGCGGCCGCGTCATCACTGCTTTCACAGGCAAGCGTGATCTGTTTGGCGGCGCCAGTCAGCAGGATGCCCATCCAGATCGGCAGCCAGGCGATGACAATGCCCCAGATGCTGAAGACCTGCAGCACACCGGCGATGATTGTCAGAATGCCGGCGAACTTCATCCAGCGTCTGGCGCGGTAGAGGGGTTCGAGCAGGGCAGCGCCAGCGGTGGCCATGCGTAGACTGGGGGCCGAGGCTGGTTCCGGCGTTGCAGGGATGGTTGTGGTCCCGGCGGGTGGGGGAGCATCGGGTGGATCGGTTGGGGCTGTCTCCGGTGATTCAGGGGTGCCGTCCTTGAGGATCAGTTTTTTGCGTGGCACGTTGTTGGATACGCGGCGTCCGCCGATCTGTCCAAAGGGGACCCAGCTGGGCATGCCTTCATGCCAGACGGGTGTATCGGCGTCGATCACCCCATTGCCGGCAAGTTCATGAAAGGCCTGCTCTTCGAGTGGGCCGGTCTGCTCGCCGCCCTTTGCGTAAAACCATTGCATGGGTTCCTCCCGGGTCGTGGGAGGGGATGCTAGCACAGCGTTTGGGGCAGGGGGAAGGGCAATGGGGCCAAGACCATAATCGGGCTTGCGCAGTCTCCGAAGTGGTGTGCGTTTGGTGCGAATCTGGAACGGCATCTGCACCCCACCCGGGCGTT
>CAMFEP010000046.1 GCA_945949405.1 Kiritimatiellales bacterium | reverse complement strand
AGTTCGCGCATTTTTTCCAGTACCTGGCGGTCACCCACGCCGGCTTCCACATAACTGACGCCCATCTTTTTCAAGGCCAAGCGCAGGCCCAAGTTGCTCATGGGGGTACAGACGATCTGGTTACCGTGCAGGGTGCCGCGGGACTGCATGTCTTTGGCAGAGATGGCCATGACGTGGTCACCGGTGAGGGCGGTGCCGCGTTCATCGACGGCGATCATGCGATCACCATCGCCGTCGAAGGCCAGGCCGGCATGGGCGCCGACCTCCACGACCTTTCTGGCCAAATCCTCGGGGTGTTGCGATCCGCAGTTGAGATTGATATTTTTGCCGTTGGGCTCGTGGTGCAGCGTGGTGACCTGGGCGCCCAGTTCGGAAAAAATGATCGGGGCGACTTTGTAGGTGGCGCCGTTGGCGCAATCGAGGACGAGGTGCAGGCCTTCGAGGGTCAATTCCTCGGGGAAGGTATTTTTGCAGAAGACGATGTAGCGGCCGATGGCGTCCTCGATGCGGGCGGCCTTGCCGACGTGGTCGGCGGTGGGGCGGATATCGTTGATGCGGCCGGTGGAGACAAGGGCTTCGATTTCGGCTTCCATGGCGTCGGAGATTTTCACGCCGCCGCGCGCGAAGATTTTGATGCCGTTGTCCTGAAAGGGATTGTGGGAGGCGGAGATGACGATGCCGGCGTCGGCGCGCATGCTGTCCGTGATGAAGGCGATGCCGGGGGTGGGCATGGGGCCGACGAGGAGCACGTCGACGCCCATGGAGCAGATGCCGGCGGTGAGGGCGTTTTCGAGCATGTAGCCGCTCAAGCGGGTGTCCTTGCCGATGACGATGCGGTGGCGGCCCTCGTGGCGGCGGCAGAGGTGGGCGGTGGCGCGCCCGACGGCGAGCGCGGTTTCGGCGGTCATGGGCCAGGTGTTGGCCACGCCGCGGATGCCGTCGGTGCCGAATAGTTTGCCCATGGATTGAGTGCCTTTCGTTACAGCATTCGGATTTTGCGCCGATGGCGGGATTTGAGCAAGTCTCAAGGGGGCGCGGCAGTGCTGGCGGAAATCTCATGTGTTCCGCATGGAATTCAAATGGAGGCGCGGTAAGCTTATACTGAATGATACAACACAGGGCGTGGTTGATATGCATGGTCATTCTCGCGGCGACCATGCGCACGGCGGGCGCGCAAACCCTGCCGGTGGCGGACGATCCGCGCGTTGCCGCGGTGCTCCAACAGCGCACCATCAACGCGTCGGGGAATGGCGCGGTTCCCATTCACTACGCGGACATCGTCAGTGCGTTCTCGCGGGAGGATCTGCTCGACCAGGTGCAGGCGGAGTATGCGCGCATGCTCAAGCCGGGGCAGAAGCCCGAATTTGTCGTGCAAAAAACGGGGCCTCGGACCTACGCCTACAAAAACCGAAAGCACGAGCATTCCGAGATCCATGAATTGTTTCGCGGCGCAGCCGGTACGAACCGCTTCGAGGTGGAGTATTACGTTTCGGGCGAGCGCTTTTTTGGAAAATTTCAATCGGTGATTCTCGTGGGCGTCGCGCCGCAGGATGGCGCGCACTCGACCTACGATGTGCAGGTCTATGCGTATCCGGAGGCGGCGTTGCCGCGATTCCTCGCGCGGCACCTGGGGCTGGTCGAGCGCTACTTCAAGAGCAAGACGCGGGACATGGAGCGCATGGCGACGCAGATTTGCACGCGGCTTTGCCAGCCCGCGGCGCCGGCGCAGGTGGCGTCGCGCTGAAGGGGCGCGAGCAGGCGATGATGGTCATGGGCCAGGTCGTGGCCACGCCGCGGATGCCATCGGGGCTGAAAAGTTTGCCGATGGATATCCCAGAACTGGCCCGCGCGCGGAGCGCACGGGCCACCTCGGCCCCCCTCACCCTAGCCCTCTCCCTCGAGGGGAGAGGGAATGGTGTTAGCATGAAATATGGTTTGCCACGGCATCGACGACGGCTTGGAGCCAGGCGGTGCCGGAGGTGCGCGCGGATGGGGACAGGGTGTGGATGGCGTCGAGGTAAGAGCGTTTGGAGGATGTGTCGAGGCCGGCGAGAAGGGTGACGCGGTCGCGGGCACCGATGTTGGCGGTGGCGTCAGGTGTCAGGTGGGGACGGAGCGCGGGCCAGGTGGCAGCAAAGGAATTTTGGAAGGCGGCTTCGTCCGGGGAGGGGTGGCGAGCGGAGGAGGCGGCGAGTTTTTCGACGAGTTCGTCCATGCGCTTCAGGCGTTCCCCGATGACCAGCGTGATACGGGCGCGGGCGCCGCGAAAGGCGGCGGTGTCGAAGGGGGTGTGTTGCATGAAACGGGCGCGCACATGCTCATACCATTGTAAGAGCGCGTGTAAGTTACCGATGTAGATCAAGTTATTGCGGACGATGCGGCGTGCGTTTTTATACACGCCGGAGGCGCTAGCTTGGGATCCATGGCGGGCCTTGCCGTAGTGGAGTTGGTTCGGTTCGAGAATATCGCCGCGCCAGATTGTGCCGGCGGCGATGACGGTGCCGTAGGCGATGCGGGCGGGGCCGACGAGGCCGCCCTGGCCGCCGAGGAAGATGGGGGCTTGGTCGAGCATGACGCCGCGGGGGACGTCGCCGAGGAGGGAGGCGGTGGCCTTGTCCTGGTTCGGGGTGTAGTTGAAGTGGACGTAGGACGAGCCGATCTCGCTGTGGTTCTTGCGGTCCGTGCCGCCGGCCATGAGGCAGTCGCAAACGTTGATCAGGCTGCCGGTGGTGACGAAGGGCATGAGGATGGTTTGCTTGAGGCCGACGGCATGGCCGCCGCCGGCGTGTTCCTCGAGGATGGTGCCGGGGCGGAGGTGGGCGTCGGCGCCGAGGGAGGCGCCGGTGAGGAAGGAGGAACCGGAGCAAAAGCCGCCGGCGAGGGAGACGTTGGATTGGAGCTGGCAGTTTTCGAGGGTGAGGGGGGCTTCCTTGCCGAGGATGCAGCCGGGGCCGATGCTGGTGTCGGGGCCGAGGATGCGGCAGCCGGGGTGGATGATGGCATCGGGGGAGATGCGGTCGAGGGGCAGGGTGGGGTCGATGAAGACGGAGGGGTGGACGTGGGGAGGTGCGGTCATGTGCGGAAAAACTAGGTGGAAACTCAGGAAAATGGAAGAAGGAACCGTAGAATATCGAACACGGCACCGTAGAACATTGAAGTTCGGACCCAAGAGGGAGGCGAGGGCGGCCAAGCGGCCGCCCCTCCCGGCTTCTGTATTCGCTAAAACCTGTCCCATCCTGTTATCAGGGCTGGATTTCTGACGAAGAAAGGGGGTTTTCGTGCTTGACGATTTTGGTGGGCTGTTGCAAAGTTGAAAAACTTTTTTACTGGAGGTTTTCAATCGTGTTTCGTTCCGTCATCAACAATATTTTGGGCCTTTTTTCGAATGACATCGGAATTGACCTGGGGACCGCGAACACCCTGGTGTACGTAAAGGACCGCGGGATTGTACTGCGCGAGCCATCGGTGGTCGCAGTCCAGGCGGGAACGAAGCGCATTCTGGCGGTTGGTGAAGAGGCAAAGCGCATGCTGGGACGGACGCCTGGCAACATCGTGGCGATCCGCCCGATGAAGGCGGGCGTGATTGCCGACTTCGAGATCACCGAAGCCATGCTGCGTTATTTCATCAAGAAGATTAACAACCGGCGGAAGATGGTGCGACCGCGCATCATCATTGCGGTGCCGAGCGATATTACCGAAGTGGAGAAGCGCGCGGTAAAGGACTCGGCGACGCGTGCCGGCGCACGGGAGGTATTCCTGATTGAGGAGCCGATGGCGGCGGCCATTGGCGTGGGTCTGCCGGTGCAGGAGCCGGCCGGGAACATGATTGTGGACATTGGGGGCGGAACGACGGAAGTCGCCCTCATTTCACTTGCAGGCATCGTGTTCAGCCGGTCCGTGCGCGTCGGCGGCGACCAGATGGATGAGTGCATCGTGCAGTACATGAAGCGGGTGTATAATTTGATGATTGGTGAGCGTACGGCCGAGGAGATTAAGATCTCCATGGGATCGGCCTACCCCGTGGAACAGGAAGTGACACGGGAAGTGAAGGGGCGCGACCTGGTGGCCGGGCTCCCGAAGACGCTGACGATCACGTCGGAAGAAATCCGTGAGGCGCTACAGGAACCAATTTCAGCAATTATTGACGGGATTCGCGTCACCTTGGAACGCTGTCCGCCGGAACTTGCCGCCGATCTGGTTGATCGGGGGATGGTGCTGGCAGGCGGCGGCGCGTTGCTCACGGGGCTGGACAAGTTGATCGCCGAACAGACGGGCCTCCCGGTCCATCTGGCGGACGATCCCTTGAGCGCCGTGGCCGAGGGGACGGGGGTCGTGCTCAACGAGCTGAACTTCCTGCGGCGCACCGGAGCGGATCGCTCCTAAGCGGGGGCGTTTCGCGATTTCTTCCACACACCTGCCTGGACTGCATGCGGAATTTCGCAAGAGCAGAGGCGGTTTGTGTCGGGCAAACAATACGTGGTGATCATTGGCGTCTTGCTGGTGGTCCTCGTCCTTTTCAACCTGCCGGCGCCGGAAGCGCTGCGGGCGAAGGCCTCTGTCCACGATAATCTATCCCCGGTGCAGGAAGCCGTCACCTATGTGCTGCGGCAGATGCGCGGGGTGGGGTGGACTATCGCGGGCGCGTGGCATGCGCCGGAGACGCAGCAGGCGCTGTTGACGGAAAATGTCGAATTGCGCCGGGAACTGTGGCGTGCGCGCGGCATGCAGGCGGAAAACGCGATGCTGCGGGAGATGGCGGGCATGCGCCAGCAGCGCAAGGAGCGCATGTTGCTGGGCGAGGTGGTGGCGCGCGGTGACGCCACGGGCTGGTGGCAGACGATCCGGGTCAATCGCGGTACGCGCGACGGCGTGCGGCCCGACCTGCCGGTCTTCACGAACCGCGGCCTGGTCGGGCGGACCACGACGGTGGCGGATCGCTCCTGTGAAGTGCTCCTGATCACGGACCCGAACTCACAGGTGTCCTGCCGCGTGGGGGCGAGCGGCGCGACGGGTATTTTGCGGGGCGAAGGGCTGTCCTTCATGGGCGATCCCAAGCTGGCGGTGTTGCAAACGGCGCCGGGCGCCAAGCTGGAGTATCTGCCGGCGGAGCGCGCGGTGCCGGAGGGCGAGGAGGTATATACGTCCGGTCTGGGCGGTGTGTTTCCCGAGGGGCTGCTTGTGGGGCGCGTACGTTCCGTGCGGCTGGACCCCTCGCAGTTGTTCATGGTAGCGACGGTGACGCCGGATGCGGATCTGACCGCGGTGCATTATGTATTCATCATGCTGACGGTGGCGACGGAAGGCGGCGCGCGATGAATGACCGGCAGCGAGGAACGGATCGCGCGGGACGCGCGACGCTACACCGTAATTTGGGAGCAATATTGTGACATGGGCGGTCATGTTTCTGGCGGGGCTGGGGGCGGCCTGCGTGCAGGTGTTGTTCCCGGCGCCGATGCTGCTGGGCTCGGTCAAGTGGCCGGTGCTCGCCGCGCTGGTGATGTATTATGCCTTGCATCAGGAGACGGAAGTCATGCTGGTGGCGGCGGTTTTCGCGGGATTTTTGCAGGACGCATTGAGCCCGACGCCACTGGGTCTTTCCGCGGTGATCTTCGCGATGCTGGGCGGGAGTTTGGGGCGTTTCCGCTTTCTGGTGGTGAGCGATGCGATGGTGACGCAGGCGTTTTTCGGTCTGGTGGGAAGCGGCGCAGCGGCCCTGTGCTTGTACGTCTTGCTGCGCGTCTCCGGGGCACTGGCGTTACCGGCCGGGCAGGGGATGCACAAGATTTTCGGTGCGGGGATCGAGGGCGCGCTCTGCACGCCGCTGTTGTTCTGGGCCGTGGGCCACATGGACCAGATGGTGGGCAACATTCTGCCGGCCAAGGAAGTCGAAGGAGTCCCGAGTGAACTGGAGTGAACTGATGGACGACGAGGGGATCCGGCTGCGTCTGCTTTTGGCGGGCATGCTGGTGGCCTTCCTCGGGCTGGCGTCGGTCTTCTGGAACATCCAGGTGGTCCGGGAGTCGGAATTTCAATCGAGCCAGATCCGGCAGACCATGCGTGGGGTGCGCCTGCCAGGGCCGCGCGGGCGCATCTGGGATCGCCACGGCACCTTGCTGGCGGGCAACCGGCCGAGTTATGGCATCGCGCTCTATGTGGAGGAACTACGCCAGCCGGGCCACGCCTCGAACACGGTCAACAAGGTCGAGGCGGTGCTCGATACGCTGGGCAGGCGCCTCGGGTTGAAGCGCGAACTGACGCGCGACGAAATTTTGATGCACATCCGCAAGCGCCGGCCGCTGCCGTTGGTGGCGTGGGCGGGGATTGACGAGCGGGCGATGGCGCGATGGGCGGAGATGCCCGACCCGCTGCCGGGCGTGGACATTCTGGCGGAGCCGGTGCGCCATTACCCAGCGCCCACGCTGGCCTCGCATGTGTTGGGTTATGTGGGGCGGCTCGAGCCTGACGACGATACGTACGACTACTATCTGCCGGACATGGAGGGTCGCGCGGGCATGGAGTTGACGCTCAACAGCCGGCTCTCGGGCGAGGCCGGCGGGCGGCTGTTGCAGGTGGATGCCTCGGGGTTCACGCATCGCGAACAGTCCACGAAAAATCCGCGGCCGGGGGAGGACGTGGTGCTGACGCTCGATGCGGCGATCCAGCGTCTGGCCGAGGAGGGGCTGGTGGGGTGGCGCGGGGCCTGCGTGGTGATTGATCCGCGCAATGGCGACGTGTTGGCGATGGCGAGTTCGCCCACGTTTCCGATCGACGCCCTGCGCGACGTGGCGCGCTACGGGGCGCTGGCCACGAATCCGGCGCGGCCTTTTATTAATCGTGCGATTGCCGGCCTCTATCCGCCCGGCAGCACGTTCAAGCCGCTGGTGGCATTCGCGGCGCTGGAGGGCCACCGCACGACGCCGGATGTGGTGGTGGACTGCCCCGGCTATTTCGCGCTGGGTTCGATGCGCATCGCCTGCTGGCGCACGTCGGGGCATGGCCCGGTGGCGATGCGCAAGGCGATCGAGCAATCCTGCAATGCGTATTTCTGCACGCTTGGCCTGGAATGCGGCTACCCGCGCATCTACCACATGGCCGAGGCGATGGGGCTTGGACGCAAGACGGAAATTGATCTGGCCGGGGAATCGGGCGGCCTGCTGCCGGACGAGCGGTGGAAGCAGAAAGTCCATCACGACGGCTGGCGCAGCGGAGACACGGCGAACATTTCAATCGGGCAGGGGTTTTTGCTGACCACGCCGTTGCAGATGGCGATGTTCGCGGCGACGATTGCCAACGGCGGGTTTGTGTACCGACCACGCCTGGTGGCGGAGCAGACCGAGGGCGAGCTGGTCAACGACATGCATTGGTCGCCCGAAAACCTGGCGGTGGTGCGCGGCGGCATGCACGACGTGGTGGCGAGCCCGGTGGGCACCGGCAAGCGCGCGGCGCTGCCAGATGTGAGCGTGGCGGGCAAGACGGGCAGCGCGGAATATGGCCCGCGCGAGCATCGCCGCAAATACGCATGGATGATCGTGTTCGCGCCGGTGGAGTCACCGCGTTATGCCGTGGCGATGGTGCTCGAAGACGCGATGTCGGGCGGGACGAGCACGGCGCCGCGCCTGCACGATCTGCTGGCGGGAATTTTTGCGCTCGAACGCGGCGGGCAGTCGGCGGAACCGGCGGACGGGCCTGCGGTCCGCCCTACCATCGGCCCGTCCCTCGATCCCTCCATCGCACCGGACGGGGGGCGCGGATGAGCCTGATGCCCCGATTGCAACTGGCCACGCGCATGAACTGGGTGCTGACGGCCGCGATGCTGGCGCTGATCACCATCGGCATCCTTTTTATTTACAGCGCTACGTATGCGCGGGAGGACGGTCCGTCGCACAGCTTGTATCAGCGTCAGATCCTGTGGGCCGTGGCGGGCATGGGGGCCTACGTGTTTTTTGCGGTCACGGATTACCGGCGCCTGCGCAAATTGACGTGGGCCGGGTATGGCATCGGGCTGGTGCTGCTGGTGCTGGTGCTGGTGCTGGGGACCAAGATCGACGGTGCGCGCCGCTGGCTGTATGTGGGGCCGATCGGCATCCAGCCCTCGGAAATCGCCAAGATGGCGGTGATCTTCGTGCTGGCGAGGCGTTTGAGCCAGCCGGGGGAGAACCTGGGGCGCATCCGCCCGTTGCTGGAGGTTCTGGCACTCGTGGCGTTGCCATTCCTGCTGATCATGCGGGAACCGGATTTGGGGTCGGCGCTGGTGCTGCTGCCGGTGACGCTGGCGATGATGTTCGCCGCGGGGGTGCCGTATCGCGTGATCGGCGTCCTGGTGATGACGGGGGTGGCGATGGTGGCGTTGGTGCTGGCGATCCTGTTTTTGCCGCAGGCGATTCACATGACCGAGGCCCATCAGCAAAAAATCATGAAGGCCGTGGGCTTAAGCGCCTACCACCGCAACCGCCTGACGGTTTTTTTCAACGCGGACAAGGATCCGCTGGGCGCGGGCTGGAACAAACGGCAGTCCGAGATCGCCGTGGGATCCGGCGGGCTGCATGGCAAGGGCTATTTGAAGGGTACGCAAAACATGCTGGGTTTTTTGCCGCGCTCGGTGTCTTACACGGACTTTATTTTTTCCGTGGTGGCGGAGGAAAAAGGGTTCATGGGGTCGATCACGATTCTGGGGCTTTTTGGCGTGGTGCTGTCCTGCGGCATCCACGCGGCGATCCGGGCGGCCGACAAGCTGGGGCGCTTGTTATGCGCTGGAATTGTGACCATGTTGTTCATTCATGTGTTCATCAACACGGCGATGACGGTGGGGTTGATGCCGATTACGGGGATCCCGCTGCCGCTGTTAAGCTATGGAGGGACGTTCATGATGATCGTCATGTCCGCCTTGGGTATGGTGCAGAGTGTATATATCCGGTCGCAACGCGCCGGGTTGAGTTTCGAACAGGGCGTGCTTTGGCGCGCTGCGTAATTCGAGAAAAGGAGATGGCATATGGGACTGTTTAGTTTCCTGCGGAGAAAGAAAACGGAACGCGAAATCATCATCAATGCGGAGAGTTTGGAGACCCGCGTGGCGGTGAGCGAGAGCGGTCGACTGGAGGAGTTCCTGGTGGAGCATGCGTCAAAGGAGCGCATCGTCGGGAGCATTTTCAAGGGGCGCATACAAAACCTGGAGCACGAGTTGCAGGCGGCGTTCGTCAACATCGGCCTGAACAAAAACGCGTTTCTACACTATTGGGACATGGTGCCGGATGGCGAATTACAGATGGAGATCGAAGAGGGGGCGCCGCGGCGCCGGCAGTCGCGCTGGAAGCGCATCTCCAACGACGAGGTGGAAAAGCGTTTTCCGCCGGGCACAGAGATCGTGGTGCAGGTGACCAAGGGGGCGATCGGCACCAAGGGGCCGCGCGTGACGGCCAACCTGAGCATTCCCGGGCGCTACCTGGTGATGGTGCCGGGCACGAAGCTCAAGGGCGTTTCGCGCAAGATCGAGGACGACCAGGAGCGCCAGCGGTTAAAGAAGACGCTGGCGCGGCTGCCCACGCCCTCGGGTGCGGGGCTGATCGTGCGCACGGCGGCGGGGGGCGGGCGGCGCTCCAGCCTGGTGCGCGACCTGAAGGGGTTGCTCGACGTGTGGAACAATTTACAGACGGCGATCCGCGAGCAGCCGGCGCCCTGTTGTGTCTACCGCGAGCCGGACATCGTCGAGCGCGTCGTGCGCGACTGGCTGACGGAGGACATCGACCGTATCGTGATCGACAACCGCGAGCATTTCGAGCGCATCCGCGACCTGGCGGGGCGTATTTCGCGGCGTTCGCGTTCGCGGGTGCATCTCTATGAGGGCGAGGCGCCGATTTTCGAGCACTACAGCGTGGAGCGGCAGATCGAAGAGGCCTTCCGGCGCACGGTGATGCTCAAGTCCGGCGGGGCGGTGGTGCTGGATGAAACCGAGGCGCTGATTTCGATCGACGTGAACACGGGGCGCCACAAGGGGCGGGGGCATTCGCAGGAGGAAGCGATCCTGGAGGTCAACACCGAGGCGGTGGAGGAGGTGGCGCGCCAATTGCGGCTGCGCAACATCGGCGGACTGGTGGTGATCGACCTGATCGACATGAAATCGCGCAAGCACCAGCAGGCCGTGTACCGCACGATGAAGGACGCGTTGAAGCGTGACAGGGCACGCACGAATGTGCTACCCATCTCCGAGTTGGGACTGCTGGAGATGACCCGCCAGCGCGTTGAGGAAAGCCTGATGTCCTCAATGAATACGGACTGCCCGTATTGCCGCGGGCGCGGGCATGTGAAGTCAGCCATGGGGATGAGCGTGGAGATCCAGCGCCAGATTTCCGCGATCATGCGCAAGAAGCGCGGGGCGGGGGATCGCAAGTTGCAGATTGTCGTACATCCCACGGTGATGGAGCGGTTGCGGCGGGAGGACGAGCAGTTCTTGCTCGATATTCAGAACCGGTTCGAGGGTGAGTTGTCCTTCAAGTCCGATCCGACCAAACACATGGAGTTTTTCTCAATCACCGACATCGTAACGCACGAAGTGCTGTATTCGAGCGTGGGGCATTGAGGCACAACATGAACATTCACCACGGAGGCAGGGAGGCACGGAGATTAGCGGGCGTGGTGGTGCTGGCGGGGGCGTGGCTGGCGTGCGCGATTGGCGCGCCGCTGCCGCTGGCGGGCACCGGTGATGCCGGGGCGCCGCAGCAGATCGAGGCCAACGCGGACAAGCTGGACTACGACCGTGAGCAGGGGATCGTCGAAGGCGTGGGCCGCGTGGTGATCAAGCGCGGGGACACCGTGCTGAAGGCGGACTATGTGCGCGTGGACGTGAACACGGAGCAGGCGGAGGCCTTTGGGGACGTGACGCTCACGCGGGGGGAGGATGTGTGGACGGGGCCCTCGCTGAATTATAACTTTCGGACTGGCGCGGGGCTGACCTCGAGTATGAAGGTGACGGCAGCGCCGTTTTATGTGCGGGCGGACAGTTCGGAGCGGGCGGCGGAAGGTCAGTATGTGCTGCGCAACGCCTGGGTTTCGACATGCGATCCGGACGAGGGGCCGGTCGATTTCCACGTCACGGCGAAGAAGATGGAAGTGGTGCCGGGCGAATACCTCAAGGCGCGTGGGGCGGTGTGGTGGTTCGGATCCGTGCCGAGCATGTACCTTCCGTACTGGTACCGTGACCTGAACAGTGAATCCGGCTTTCGCTTCGTGCCTGGCTACAGCAGCGAAAACGGCGCGTTCCTGTTGAGCTCCTATCATTACCGCCTGAATCCTGGTGTCACTGCGGCGACGCGCCTCGACTACCGCACGGAGCGCGGCGTGGCCGGCGGGCAGGATTTTGCCTGGAACACGGGTGAAAACCAACATGTGGGCGATTTCAAGGCCTACTACGCGGACGATCAGAAGCCGCTCGACGACGACGACATCGCGGCGGGCGAGGAGATCGACGCGGATCGGTATCGCGTCCGCCTGCACGACCAGTTCGTGGCTTCGGAGCGCGATCTGGTGCTGGCGCGCGGGCACTACTTGAGCGATCCGGATATCCTGGAGGATTTTTACGAGGATGAATTCCGCGAAGAGCGCCAGCCGGACAACTTCGTGAATTACACGCACCGCGGCGATTTATATACGGCGGGGGTGATCGGGCGCACGCGGCTCAATAATTTTTATGAAAACGTGAACCGGCTACCCGAGGCTTCGGTGGACATGTTCCGCCAGTCGATCGCGGACAGCCCTTTCTACTACGAGAGCCAAAGCGCGGGCGGTTTCATCCAGCGCGTGTTCCCGGATGGCGGTGGCACGGAGGACTATGACGTGTTCCGGTTCGACACGGAACACACGGTGTTCTATCCGGATAAATATTTCGGCTTCCTGACCCTGGTGCCGCGGGCCGGCGCGCGTGCGACCTACTATTCAGACACGCGCCGTACGGAAACGGTGAACGCATCGACCATCGTGCTGCAGACGAACTTCGTGGTAAGCGCCGGCGGGGTGACCAACGCGGTGGTGACCAGCACGACCTCCACGAATGCAGTGACGCGCGACGTGGCGGCGGGGTCGGATACACGGGGGTTGATCGAGCTGGGGTTCGAGACCTCGTACAAGGCCTTTCAGACCTACGACACGGCGTACGGGCCACGGCGCCACATCGTGGAGCCCTTTGCGGATTACACCTTGATTCCAGAGCCGTCGGTGACGCCGGACACGCTGTATCAATTTGACGAGGTCGACCAGGTGGACGAACAGCATACGGTGGATCTGGGCGTGCGCCAGAAGTGGCAGGAAAAGCGTGAGGCGGGCGCCTATGATTTGATCGACCTGGAGGTCTCGACCACGTTCAATATTCACAAGGCCGACGGCGAGGATACGCTGGAGTTCCTGAACTGGGACGGTGAGTTCCGCCCGGTGGACGGGTGGGCGATTGACGTGGATGGCGCCTACAATTTGCCGGATGGCGAGCTCGACACCTTGAATTGGTGGCTGCTTTTCAATGGGGCGCGGGATCTGACGGCGCGCACGGAATTCCGCTACCGGCGCGACGACAGCAGTTTGCTCTTTGCCGACCTTACCTTGTTTCCCGAAGCGCGCTGGAGCTACAACGGGTATGGGCGATATGAATTCGAGACCAGCCGACTGGAGGAAATCGGCGGGTACGTGCAGCACATCTTCACCTGCGTGGGGCTGCGGATTGGCTCCAACTTCCTGCCCGGCTACACCCGCAGCGACGGCTTCGTGGAAGACGACGAGTTCCGCTTCCTGGTTGAATTCTGGCTGACGGCTTTTCCGGACAGCGCGCTTGGCGGAAGACATAGTTCCTAGGAGATTGCCGATTGATGATTGCCGATTGCCGATTGCCAGAAGAGTTGGATGGGGAAACGCATGTGCGGCGGGCGCATGCAAAGTTTTTCATTTCCACAACCATCAATCGGCAATCATCAATCGGCAATATTTCCAGAAGCGGCTTTACGCTGCTGGAGATTCTGGTGGTCGTGTTGATCATCACGATTCTCGCGACGCTGGTGGGGATCAACGTGGCCAAGGAGCCGGGCAAGGCGAAGGTGGCGGTGACGCGGGCGCAGATCGTGAACATGCGCACGGCCTTGCAGCACTACCGCATGGAGCAGGGTGGGTACCCGACGCAGGAGCAGGGGTTGGAGGCGCTCTGCCGGGTTCCCGACATTGCACCGGTGCCCGACGACTATCCCGCAGAGGGGTACCTCGAGAGCCGGAATCTGCCGCGGGACGCCTGGGGCAATCCCTACGTCTACCTGGTGCCGGGCGCCGAGGGACAGCCCTTCGAGATCATCAGCTACGGCGCCGATGGCCAACCGGGCGGGGATGGCGACAAAGCCGAGATCTCCAGCGCGGCGCTGTAGTTTGGGTATTGTATCTGCTTCCAACCTACGGGTGATTTCCTGCGCGTCGTAAAGACGTGGATACCCCATTCCGTATTCGATACAATTGTAGTCCTTTGCACACTGGTGGTTGAAGTTCCCCCCGTTTTTTGGACAGGTGGTTAAGATAGAGTCGTGACGTCCAAAATGACGGGAGATTAGCGATGGCTGCGAAGCGAAAGATACATACGAATGAGTTCAAGGCGCGGGTGGCGCTGGAGGCGGTGAAGGGGATTCGG
>CAMFEP010000045.1 GCA_945949405.1 Kiritimatiellales bacterium | reverse complement strand
TTGATCGCACAACATGGCGGCGCCAAACCGGCGGTCGCCCCCGCGCCGGCTCCTGCCGCGGCCAAGCCCGCGGCGCCAGCGCCCACGCCACCGAAGGCCGCACCCGTCGCCACTCCCGCAGCGGCCAAGCCGGCGCCGGTGGCCGCCCCCAAGGCCGCCGCGCCCGCTGCACCCACACCGCCCCCCGTTGCCGCCAAGCCCGCCGCCGCAGCACCACTTTCAGCACCCCAGCACACCGCCGCAGCACCTTCCGCAGCACCGTCCCCACCCGTACCACCCGCCGCCCCCGTGGACCCCAGCAAGGTGATCCGCATCAAGGGCCCCGTGATCGTGCGCGAACTGGCCGAAATGCTCGCCATGCGCCCCAACGCGGTCATCGCCGAGTTGATGGGGATGAACATCCTCGCCTCCATCACCCAAAAGGTGGACGTGGAGGTCGCCCGCAAGGTCGCCCTCAAACACGGTTTCTCCCTGGAGCACGAAAAGCGCACCCTCGAACACCGGCCCGCACCCCCCAAGAAGCCGGCCCACGAGCTGGACGGCCAAGATCGCGAAGAAGACATGGTGCCGCGCGCGCCCGTCGTCACCTTCCTCGGCCACGTCGACCATGGCAAAACCTCGCTTCTCGACCGCATCCGCAAGGCTTCCGTGGTGGATGACGAATTCGGCGGCATCACCCAGCACATCGGGGCGTATTCAGTCAACGTGCACGGACGCCACATCACCTTTTTGGACACGCCGGGCCACGCCGCCTTCACCGCCATGCGCGCGCGCGGCGCCAACCTCACGGATATCGCCGTGATCGTGGTCGCCAGCGACGACGGCATCATGCCCCAGACCCGCGAGGCGATTCAGCACGCCCAGGCCGCCAACGTGACGATCATGATCGCCATCAACAAAATGGATTTGCCGGCCGCCAACGTCGAACGCGTGAAGCGCCAGTTGCAGACCGACAGCCTGACCCCGGAAGACTGGGGCGGCACCATCATTTGCTGCCCCGTCAGCGCCACCACCGGGGCCGGCATCGACCATCTGCTGGAAATGATTTTGCTGCAAGCCGAGTTGCTCGAACTCAAGGCCAACCCCAGGAAGCGCGCCAAGGGCTATGTGATCGAAGCCAAGCTGGAACAGGGCATGGGCCCCACCGCCAACCTGCTCGTCACGGACGGCACCCTCAAGGTCGGCGACGTGATCCTCTGCGGCCAGTATTGCGGCAAGGTGCGTGCGCTGATCAATGACCACGGGGCCAAGGTCAAGTCCGCGGAACCCTCCACCCCGGTAAAGTGCCTCGGGCTTCCCGGCGTCCCCGAAGCCGGCGCCGAGTTCCGCATCTACGAAAACGAGCGCCTCGCCCGCACCCTCGCCAACGAACTCTTCGAGAAACAAAAACAGCAGCACTTGAGCGCACCCAAGAAAATCTCCCTCGAAAATCTCTTCAGCCAGATCGAAGGCGAAAAGAAAATCGACCTGCGCCTCGTACTCAAGGCCGACATGCAGGGCAGCATCGAGGCCATCCAGCACGCGCTCAAGGATATCAAAAGCGACAAGATTTCCCTCAACATCCTGCTCGCCGCCACCGGCAACATCACCGAAAACGACGTCATGCTCGCCAGCGCCTCCAAGGCCGTCGTCATCGGATTCTGCATCGGCAAGGAAACCGGCGTGGACAGCCTGGCCCGCCGCGAGGGCGTGGATGTCCGCCTGCACAACATCATCTACGAATTGCTGGACGAAGTGCGCGACGCCATGACCGGCCTGCTCGCCCCCATCCTGAAGGAAAACATCGTGGGTACGGCGGAAATCCTGGAAGTCTTCCCGATCGGGAAAACAGGCCGCATTGCAGGCTGCCGCGTGACGCACGGCGCCATAACTCCGCGCAACAAGGTCCGCGTGCGCCGCGGCACGGAAGTACTCTACGAGGGCAGCTTGAACTCGCTCAAACGTTTTCAGGAAAGCGTTTCGGAAGTGCGCGAGTCCCAGGAATGCGGCATCCGCCTCGACCGCTATACGGGCTTCGACAAGGGCGACATCCTGGAATTTTACATGGTCGAGGAAGTTCGACAAACCCTGTAGAGTCCCACCGCCGCCCGGCACGCATCCGCCCCGCCGCCAGATTCCCGCCGGGCGCCAACACGGAGTGATTCATGTCCGAACGCCGCATGACCCGCGTCAACGAGTCGATTCGCCGCGAATTGGGCGAGGCGCTCTTCCGCCTGATGAACGAAAACGCCTTCGACCTCTCCGCCGTGACCATCACGCACGTCGTCACGGCACCCAACCTGCGCCACGCCCGCGTGCTCGTCTCCATCCGCGATCACGAAGATGAACGCCCCCGCATGCTCTCCCTGTTGCGCCGCCATCGCGTGCAGATGCAGGCCCTCATCAACCGCAATCTCGGCCTCAAATACACCCCCAAGCTAGCCTTCGAATTGGATACCTCGGTGGAGCGCGGTGACCATGTGCTGGATATTCTGACCCACATGGGCGGCACAGAGGCAGCACTGGAACCGCCCCCAGAATCGGAATCGGAATCGGAATCGGATTCGGATTCGGATTCTGATCCGGACAAAGAACAGGACAACCCATGAGCCAGGATGCCGCCCAGCGCTTTGGACGCCCCGCCCCGCCCCGCACGTCGGACCCCTTCGACGGAATCCTCGTGCTGGACAAACCCGCCGGCCCCACCTCCCACGATATGGTCGACCGCGTGCGCCGGCTCTTCGGCATTCGCAAGGTCGGTCACGGCGGCACGCTCGACCCCATGGCCACCGGCGTCCTCGTGATGCTGCTCGGCCGCGCCACCAAACTTTCCAACATGTTTCTCGGCTCGGACAAGACGTACGAAGGCACCCTCTGCCTGGGCATCGCCACGGATTCGCACGACGCCGCCGGCACCATCACCGCCGAGAAGGAATGGCGCAGCGTCACCCAGGAACAGCTCCTCACCGAAATGGCCAAATTCCAGGGGGATCTTATGCAAATGCCCCCCATGGTCTCCGCCATCAAAATTGCAGGCGTGCCTCTCTATAAACACGCACGCAAGGGCATCACCGTGGAGCGCGAAGCGCGCCTGATTCACGTCTACGAGTTTTCCCTGACGCGTTTTTCGCCTCCCGACGCGGATTTTATCCTGCGCTGCACGAAGGGCACCTATGTCCGCAAGGTCGTCGCCGATATCGGCGATGCGCTGGGCTGCGGCGCGCACCTGTCCCGCCTGCGCCGCACACGCTCCGGCGACCTGACCGTGGAAAATGCCCTGACCGCGGCGCAACTGTCTACCCTGACCAGCGAGGAACTCGCCAGCCGCCTGATCCCCATGTCGCAATTCACCTCCGCCCGGCATGTTCCACGATAAACCCGAAATCCGACTTGTCCGCCGAAGCCTTGGCGAAGGCGGAAACTCGAAATCCGAAGGAAACAAAAAATTCGAATGCAGATAATTCGAATCCATGCGGAACTCACGCTCTGTTCCAGCCTGAATCCGGTTTTCTCTCTTTGCCGGTTTCCGTATTCGGATTTGTTTCGGATTTCGGATTTCGAGTTTCGGATTTTCCCATGAAAGTTTCCCACGAACTCAAGCACTGGCAAAAAACCCGCCGCCCTCTCTGTCTGGCGATCGGCTTTTTTGACGGTGTCCACCGCGGCCATGCCAGGGTCATCCGCGAAACCATCCGCCGCGCCCGCGCCTGCGGCGGCGAAGCCTGGGCGCTGACCTTCGACCCACACCCGGCACGCGTGCTGCATCCCGCCACCGCGCCGCGCCTGCTCACCGCCCTGCCCCACAAGCTACGCTGGCTGGCCAGCTTGGGCCTCGACGGCTGCCTCGTACTCCCCTTCACGCGCCAGCTCTCCCAACGCCCCCCGCAAAATTTTCTGGAACATCTGCTCGGTTCCGCCCCCACGCTCACGCATGTCCTTGTGGGCCCCAACTGGCGCTTCGGAAAAAATCGCGCGGGCACCACCGCCACCCTGTCCCGCTTTGCGCGCACACACGGGTTCCACGCCACCTCCGTGCCGCCGGCGCGCCACGGAGGCCAGCCCATCTCCAGCACGCGTATCCGCAATGCCATCGCTGCCGGCGACCTCACCGCCGCCACAGCCATGCTCGGGCGCCCCTTCAGCATCCTCGGCCCCGTCGTGCGCGGCGCCAGGATCGGACACACGCTCGGCTACCCCACCGCCAACGTGCCGCCGGCCAGCGAAGTCCTGCCGCCCTACGGCATCTATGCCGCCCGCGCACTGATCGGCCAGGCCGTGCACGACGGCGTCGTGAGCTATGGCGTGCGCCCCACGATAGACAAAACCCCCGGCGCGCCGGCCCTGATTGAACTGCATCTGTTCGATTTTAACGCCAACCTGTATGGCCACGAGATCGAGATATTCTTCGTGCGCCGCCTGCGCGACGAACGGACCTTCGCCTCCCTCAATGCCCTGCGTGGCCAGATTGCGCGCGATGTCGTGGCCTCCCGCCGCATCCTGGCCATGCGGAAGAAGCTCAAAGAATTCCCGTTGCACTATGCACAGGCCCGTATTATAGTCCGCCCGAACAACACCAAAGAGCAAAAGACAACACAGGGGAAGGCTCGTCGGTAGCATGAGTCAGATAGACAAGCAGAAGGTCCAGGAGCAGTTTCAACGGCACGAAGGGGACACCGGTTCCTCCGATGTCCAAGTTGCCTTGCTCTCCAAACGCATTGAGCTGTTGACCGAACACCTCAAGAAGCACAAGAAGGACCATAGCTCGCGCTTTGGCCTGATCAAGATGGTCAGCGCGCGTCGGCGCCTGCTCGATTATCTGAAGCAAAAGGACGAGAAGCGTTACCAGCGGCTTATCAAAGAGCTGAACATACGCCGTTAGCGCCACTCGTATCACTCCCGGCCCGGACGCCACGCGCCAAAAGCGCGTGGCAACCGGGTCGATGACTCATCCCAGAACTGGGCCATCCCCGCAGCAGCGAGAAGCACCATGCAGAATACCAAATCCGTCACAGTCAACCTCGATGGCAAGGACCTGATCATCGAAGCCGGGCTCTTGGCCCAGCAAGCCGCCGGCGCCGTCACCGTGCGCCAGGGCGACACCATCCTGATCTCCGCCATCACCTGCACCGATAAGCCCCGCGAAGGCATCGACTACTTCCCCCTCCAGGTGGAGTATCGCGAAAAGTATTACGCCGCCGGCCGCTTTCCGGGCGGTTTCTTCAAGCGCGAAGCGCGCCCCAGCGAAAAAGAAATTCTCACGGCCCGCGTCACGGACCGCCCCATCCGCCCCCTCTTCCCGGATGGCTACCGCAATGACGTCCAGATCAATAACATGCTTCTCTCCGCGGATGGCGAGAACGACTCGGATATGTTGAGCATCGTCGCCGCCAGCGCGGCCCTGACGATCTCGGAAATCCCATTTCTCGGGCCGATCGCCGGCCTGCGCGTGGGCCGCATCAACGGCGCCTTCGTACTGAACCCCACCAACACCCAGCGCAAGACGAGCGACCTGGACCTCGTCTACAGCGGCACCCGCGATCTGCCCATCATGATCGAGGGTGGCGGCAAGGAAGTGAAGGAAGCCGACCTGCTCGCCGCCATGCGCAAAGCCCATGAAGCCTGCGTGCGCTTGATCGATGCCCAGCTCGAACTGCGCCGCATGCTCGGCCTGCCCACCAAGGTCATCGCCCCCATCCACTCGGACCACACCCTGCTGAACCTCGGCCGCGAGATCGCCGGCGCCGAACTTTCCGAAGTGCTGGTCATCCCCGGCAAGTTGGAACGCCAGGGCCGCGTCAATGCCTTGCGCGACTCCCTCAAGGCCAAACTGCTCGAACGCAAGCCGGACATGACCACGGAAGCCTTCCGCGCCATGTTCGATGAACTCGAAATCGATCTCGTGCGCAAGAACGTGCTGGAACGTGGCCGCCGCATCGATGGCCGCAGCGCCACCCAGATCCGCGCACTGACCGGCCAGGTCAACCTGCTGCCCCGCACCCACGGCTCTGCGCTCTTCAGCCGCGGCGAAACCCAGGCCCTCTGCAGCGTAACCCTCGGCACCAAGTCGGACACGCAAAGCCTGGACGCGATCACCGGCGGCGAAACCGAGAAGAAATTCATGCTGCACTACAACTTCCCGCCCTATAGCGTCGGTGAAGTCGGCCGCCTCGGCTCCACCGGGCGCCGCGAAATCGGCCACGGAAACCTCGCGGAACGCTCGCTGGTGGAAGTCGTGCCCGCCGATTACCCCTACACCGTGCGCCTCGTCTCCGACATCATGGGCTCGAACGGCTCCACCTCCATGGCCAGCGTCTGCGCGGGCACCCTCGCCATGCTGGACGCCGGGATTCCACTCACCAAGCCGGTCGCGGGGATTTCCGTCGGGCTCTTCTCGAACGCCTCCAAAGCCGTGCTTGTGGCGGACATCATCGGCGCCGAGGACCATTGCGGCGACATGGACTTCAAGGTCTCCGGCACCCGCGATGGCATCACCGGCTTCCAGGTGGACCTGAAAATTCCCGGACTGCCCTGGACCCTCGTGGAAGGCGCCTTCGAACAGGCCCGCAAGTCCCGTCTGGAAATCCTGGATTTCATGCAGACGGTGATCCCGGCCGCACGCACGGAACTGTCGCCCTACGCCCCGCGCATCCATGTGCTGAAGATTGATCCGGAAACGATCGGGATGCTGATCGGCCCGGGCGGCAAGAACATCCGGCGCATCACCGACCTCACCGGCGCGCAGATCGACATCGAGGACGATGGCACGGTCAGCATCTTCGCCGCGAACAACGAAACCATGCAACAGGCCGTGCGCGAGGTCGAACTCGTGACCGCCGAGGCCAAGGAAGGCGAGCTGTATCAGGGAGTCGTCACCGGCGTGAAGGAATTCGGCGCATTCGTCGAAATTCTCCCCGGCAAGGATGGCCTCGTGCATATCAGCGAACTCGCGGATTTCCGCGTGAATCGCGTCGAGGAAGTCTGCAAAATCGGCGACACGATGTGGGTCAAGTGCATCGGCGTCGATGATCGTGGCCGCGTCAAATTGAGCCGTCGCGCGGCCATGCAAGAGATGGACGCCAAGCCGAAGTAATCGCGGTGGGGCGAGGCGTCCCGCCGGGCCGTTCGTGTTCGTGCAGGCGGCAATCGCGTGGCGGCGGGATCAGGCACCGCCGCCGGGAGCGGAACCACCATGCGCCCCAACCATCCGTTTTTTGCGCTGACAAGTCTCGCGGCTGTCGAGGCCATACGCCAGCCGATCGTTCTCCTGCTCTTCGCCACCTGCATCGCGCTGACCGCGATCACCCCGATGGTCCTGCTGCACGCCTTTGGCGAGTACGGCAAGATGGCCCGTGAAAGCGGTCTGGCTTTGCACTTTCTCTTCGGCCTGCTGGCCGCCGTGCTGGCCGCCGGCTCCTCCCTCGCACGCGAAGTGCATGCCGGCACCGCCGCCGCCGTCTTGAGCAAACCCGTCGGGCGCACCACCTTCTTCCTCGCCAAATTCGCCGGCATCGCGCTGGTGATCGTGGCCTTCTCCCTCGGCGCCATCCTCGCCACCTTGCTAAGCGAACGCGTCGCCGAACGCCTCACCGACACCCCCGGGGGTTCCCAATTTATGATCGATTGGCGCACGGGATGGTGGCTCCTCGCCACGCCCTTCCTCGGGCTGGCCATGGCCGGCGTCCTGAACTACACCCGCCGCATCCCCTTCGGCTCCTCCGCCTTCCTGCTCGTCCTCACCGCCCTCTTGCTCGTGTTCGTGACCACTGGTTTCTATGACCGCACCGGATTGCGCGGGGTCTTCGATTTTCGCGTGGACTGGCGCGTACTCCCGGCCGGCATCCTCGTCACCGCGGCACTGGTCACCGTGGCCGCCATGGCCGCCAGCTTCTCCACCCGCCTCGGCACCGCTCCCACCCTGACCCTCTGCGGCCTGCTCTTCATCCTGGGCCTGCTCTGGGAGTACCTGCTCGGCCCCGCCCCCGCCTCCCCCTGGCGCGCATGGCTTTACAGCGCCGTCCCCAACTGGCAGCATTTCTGGGTGTCTGATGCCTTGACCGGCGGCGGCATAATCCCCTGGGCCTACGTCGGTCACGTCGTGCTGTACGCCGCCACCTACACCGGCGCCGTTCTATGCCTCGGCGCCCTTTCGTTCAAACACACGGATGTATGATCGCGATTACCGCGAATAAACACAAAGATCGGATCGTAGGGGCTTCGCTTGCGAAAACCTGACGTTTCAATGACCGACACAGACACAACGCCCGCCATCGAAGTCAAAAACCTCGTCAAGACCTTCCGCGATTTCTGGCGCCGCCCCACCGTGCAGGCCATCGACGGCATCGATCTCCTCATTCCGCGCGGGCGCATCTTCGGCCTGCTCGGCCCGAACGGCTCCGGCAAAAGCACCACGATCAAAATCCTGCTCGGCCTGCTCTTCCCCACCGCCGGCACCGTGCGCGTGCTCGGCGATTCGCCGCGCCGCGTCGCCACCAAACGGCACATCGGCTACCTGCCCGAGGAGTCCTATCTGTATCGCTACCTGACCGCCTATGAAACCCTGGATTTTTACGGCCGTCTCTTCGCGCTTGATCGCGCCACCCGCCGGGATCGCATCACGCAGTTGCTGGACATGGTCGGACTCTCGCATGCGGCGCACCGCCACGTGGGCGAATTCTCCAAGGGCATGGCGCGGCGCGTGGGACTCGCCCAGGCCCTCATCAACGACCCCAAGCTCATCATTCTCGACGAACCCACCGCCGGCCTCGACCCCCTCGGCTGCCGCCAGGTGAAGGACATCATGCTCGCCCTCGCCAAACGCGGCAAAACGATCCTCCTGACCTCGCACCTGCTTGCCGATGTCGAGGATGTCTGCGATGACCTCGCCATCCTTTACAACGGCAAGGTCCGCGCCCACGGCAACGCCCGCGAGCTTTTAAAAAATATGGACCTGGAGCATTTCTTCCTCGATGTCATCGCCAAAGCCGGCGACACCCGCACCGGCCCCGTCGCCAATTTTTTGAAAAATGCTTAATTCGGAGTCCGAAGGTGGCCCGGGCGCTCCGCGCACGGGCGACTCGCCCGTGCCGTCACACAGATTGAAGAGCAATGCGCATTCCAGACTCAACGACCCGCATCCACGCCATCGCCGCACTGGCCTTCCGCACCGCCGTACGCTCGCGCCTGCTTCTCTGCATGTCGGCCCTGCTCCTGCTCGTCACCTTCGGACTGCCGGCGACGATCGCCGGCGACGGCACCCTCTCGGGCACGGTACGGGTGCTCCTGGATTACACGCTCGGCCTGTCATCCCTCCTGCTGGGCGTGGCCATGCTGTGGACGTCCTGCGCGGGCGTTGCCAGGGAAATCGAAACGGGCCATATCCGCCTGATTGCCGTGCGGCCCGTACATGCGTTGGAACTCTGGCTCGGCAAATGGCTGGGCCTGCTCGCGGTGTGCGGTCTGCTGCTGGGCATCGCCGGAATCGGCACCTATACCTTGCTGCGTTGGAAGCTGCACACGTCGCCGGCCAGCACCGAAGAACGCCGCGCCACCACCGAACAAATTTTATCGGGACAGCGGCGCGTGGTGCCCCAGCCGGACGTGCTCGAGACCGCCATGGAGCTACGCCTCGCCGAGGCCGCCGCCAAAGGCTGGAACCCCAAGCTGATTCCCCGCGCAAAAGCCCTCGTGCTGATTCGCGCGCAATTACTGTCCGAGCGCGCCACCGTGGCGCCCGCCACGGAACGCAGTTGGCTGCTGGACCTGCCCCGCCGCCTGCCGAAATCAGCCCCCGTGACTTTGCGCACCCGCATTTCACCCTCCGACGGCACGGGCGGATTACTGGCCGGTTCCTGGACCGTGACCCCCGAGGGCCACCCGGAACGCGCCTGGGCGACAACGCCGCAACACTATGGCAACCAAATCACGCATATTGCGCTTCCCCCTGGTCTTGCCCGCGCCGGACAAACCCTGCGCGTTACCTACCGAAACGATACCCACGCAAACACCGCCGTATTCGATTTGGAGCGTGGCGTGGAACTGCTCGTGCGTGAAAGCAGTTTTGCCTCTAACCTTTTACGCGCGTTGCTGGTGGTCTGGTGCCGCCTGGGTCTGCTTTGCGCGCTCGGACTGGCGGCGGGCACATGCTTTTCTTTCCCCGTTGCCGCCTTTTGCGCATCGGCCCTCGTGCTCTTAAGCATGACCGGGCATTACTTCATCACGAATGAAGCCGCCGACGTCACCATCAACTCCAGAACCCCGCCCTCCGCGGCATCCGCGATGATTCACAAAATTTCCGAGCCCTTGATCCACACCCTGGAGCGGCTCGCCGCCCCGGCCGTCTCGGAATCGCCCCTCGCCATGCTCTCGGATGGCGTCCTGGTCTCCTGGACCCACACCCTCACGAGCCTGCTCACCCTCATCATCCTCTACGGTGGCACCCTCGCCCTCGCCTCCGCCGCCCTCCTCCGCCGCCGCGAACTTGCCACCGGCGAACGCTGATAATTGTTTCATAAAGGTAGTCCGGGGCCTCCGGACCCGGACGCCGAGGTTTGTGCGTTCCCGCCGCAATTTAAAAATCCGAAATCGCCCCGAGTCCTCGACGGGCGATGCTTGCCCGCCGTAGGCGGGGCAAACGCGGTGTGCGTTTTGTTGCCCGACCGCAGGGAGGGATGCGAAACGGGTGGGGTGATTTTATCCCAAGCGCAAGGCCCGATGGGCGGGGCAATACTCCTTGTATGCCCCGCCCAGAGCAACGCCGCGATTGGGGTGAAAGCGCCCCGCCCGTTTCACACCAAACGCACACCGCATTATCAGTGCGACTGCCTTGCGGCATCGCGTCCCCACGCCACCAGTCAGAGATCCCGCACGCAGCGAAAGCCCAGGTTGCCCGTGGACGAGTCCGGCGTGTTGGACGTGCGCGCCGCCACCCGGTAGCGGTTGCAGTAGGAGTGGTGGCAAAGATACGACCCGCCCTTCATCACCCGCCGCCCCGTGGGCGTCGGCGGGCCCGTGGGATTGTCCCTCGGCCCGGTACGGTGAAAATCCGTGCTCCACCAGTCGCGACACCACTCCCACACATTGCCGGCCATGTTGTACAATCCGTACCCGTTGGGCTCGAACGCGAACACAGGCGCGGGCCCCACGTACCCATCCTCGGCACTGTTGTGATTCGGAAAACTGCCCTGCCAGATGTTGCACATGTGCGTTCCGCCAGGCATCAATTCGTCGCCCCACACATACAGCGTTTGCGCCAGCCCGCCCCGCGCGGCAAACTCCCACTCGGCTTCCGTCGGGAGCCGCACACCGGCCCACGCACAATAGGCCTCCGCGTCGCGATGTGTCACATGCACCACCGGCAGCTCGGGAATCTTGCGAATGTTGGATGACGGCCCATGCGGATGCTTCCAATCAGCCCCCTCCACGCGAAACCACCACTCCAACCCCAGCACGGTTTCGCCATGCCCTTGTAGCTTCACCCGCAAATACGGCGGCACCAGCAACCAGAACACGTAGGACCACCTGAACGCCTCCGCCTCCGTGCGATACCGCGTGGCACGCACGAATTCCTGGAACTGGCGGTTCGTAACCGCGTGGCGGTCCATCAGGAACGGCGCAACCGTGACCTCGCGGATCGGCCCCTCCCCGTCATCGGGAAATCCTTCGGCATACTCCGTGCCCATCAAAAACGTTCCGCCGGGAATACGCGCCATGTCACGCGCAGCCCCCTGGAAAACGCGCTCGAACGGACGCGTAGCCCCCATCCCCACGGCGGCACCATCATGACCCCCGCCCGGCGCGCAACAGCCTGGTTTCTGTTCTGACATCCTGGTGCGTTTCCCGAATTTTCCCGGCTCGCAAAGCTGCGTCGCATCGGTGCGATGCATCGGCACCAACAGGCGCGCTGGACCGCGCATGGGTGTCAATTGTGGTACCACAAACCGGCGCCTCTGTCCGATCTTTCAACACCCACCGCTACAAGCGCCCGTTTTTGAACATGGCGCGCCACCGCATCATGCGCCCGGCCCATTTTATGCTCTATATAAAGGCATTCGTGGGCCGCAATGGGAGACAGATTATGAACACAATTTTGGCCGTTTGCATGGCAACCTTGTTCTCGTGGTGGATTTGCTCGCTCAAAATTGAGTTGGCAAAACGCCAAAGCCAGCCTCCGGCAAAATCAGAAACACCACCGCCGGAACCCGTCATCCCCGCCGACCTGTTGGCCAAGCCGCATCCGGTGCATGCCCACGCCCACCCGCAACATCAGGAATCGGCGAAACGGCGCAATGCCGGCGGCGTCCCCGTGTGGACCATCGGTTGACCGCGTTTCGCGATCAATATTTGACGCCGCACCCATACGGCGCCGTCGCCGCGATTTCAACCGGCTTTCCCGCGAGCACGGCGTCGAGTGCCTCCGCCACGTGATTCTTGGCGCTTACCAGATCCTCGTTATTATCGTCGATGGCGCCTTCGTACACGATCTCGCCCTCCGCATTGATCACGAACATGTGCGGCGTGGTCTTGGCCCCATACGCATGCCCCGCCGTGCCATCCGCATCCAGCAACGTGGCCGTGGGCGCGGCGCCCCGCTCCGCCTGAATCTTCACCCAGGCGTCCGCACTGTAATTCCCCTGCTTGCCCGCCGCGGATGAATTGATCGACAGCCAGATCACCCCGCGGCTGGTATATTCTATCTGGAGCTTCGGCATGTTCCCGTCAACGCCACCATTGTAATGCCGCTTCACAAACGGACAGTCCGGGTTGGTCCACTCCAGCACCACCACCTTGCCCTTGTACTCCGCCAAGGTATGCGTCTTGCCCGCAATATCCGTCAGCGTAAATTCCGGCGCCGGGCGCGCCTGCGCCACCATCACGCTCCCCGCCACGCAAACCATCGCCGCCATCACAGCTTTGCCAGCCCATGTCATCTTCATTCTGTGCTCTCCTTCCCCATCCGGGGTGGCCCGTGCGCTCCGCGCGCGGTCAAGTATTTTCATTACTGCCAATTTCACCCAAATCCAGTCACCGCGCAACCCGCGCCGCCTCAACCACCAGCGCGTCCGGCGCTGCCCCCGCCGCGCCGCCAATCACAAACACACCGCGCAGCGGCCCCTCCGCTGCCGCGACCTCCGCCCGCACGAATGACATCACCCCCGTACCATCCGCCCATGCCCAGCCCACCGCGTCGCCAAGCGCCACCAACCCCCGTTGCCCCGGGAAAAAAGTCCCGCCCTTCACCTGCGCTTCCCCAACACCCGCAGGCGGTGTCACATGCAATCGCAACGCGTCATCTGATATTTCCGCCCGGAAAATCCAGTTCGTATCCACGCGCGGCAGGCGCGCGCGCGCCTCGGCAAACGCCGCGAGCGTGGACGCATCGGCAACCTCCGTCAGCGCCCGCACCGGCACGGCCAGGTTCAGCATGGCATCGCGCGGCTGACAGCTGTCGTTGCAGATCAGCCACAACGCGGCGGCCTTCACGTGCAGGTCCGCCCCCGCCACAAGCCCCGTGGTCGTCGTGAATGGCACCAGAAAAAGCGTTTCGCCCTTAATACCGAAACTGACGAGGCCGTCGTCCGCATGGCGCTGCGGCACCGGAAATTGCACTGCGCCCGCCTCGCACTCCTCCGGTAGCTCCCAGCGCACTTTCAATGGAACGCCGGCATCGCCCGGGTTGCTCCAATAGGTG
>CAMFEP010000044.1 GCA_945949405.1 Kiritimatiellales bacterium | reverse complement strand
CCGCCGGCGCCATTCACTTTGCAGCCGAGGGCGCCGAATTCGGTGGCCACGTCGATGATGTTTTCGAAGGCGCGGCAGACCAGGGCGGGGTGGAGCTGGCGTTGCACCTCCGTGTTGGCATTCAGGCAGGCGCCGAGGCGCGCGAAATCTCCCGCATCGATGGCCTCCTTGCCTTCGTGCGCGAGGGCGCGCAAGCGGACGAGGCGGGGATCGAGGCGCGCGTCCTGGCCAAGGTCGGCGATGACTTTTTTGTGGGTGTCGGAGGAGCTGTGGGGCGAGCCGATGTAGACCACCGCGAGGCGGTGTTCCAATTCCCACCAGATGTTGTTGGGAATTTGAATGGATGAGACTGTGGCATGGGGGAAGGCCTGCATTTCTATGAAATTGATGCCGCCGTAGGCGCTGGCAAGCTGATCCTGGATGCCGCATTGCATGCCCAGTTTTTCGGTTTCGATGCTGTGGGCGAGTTGAGCAACCTCGTGCGGGGTCAGACGCTGGCGGGCCAAGGCCGCGAGGGCGCCCACGAGGGCCACGGAGACGGCGGCGGAGGTGCCCATGGAGGCGCCGGGCGGGGCTTCTGAAAATATGTTGATGGCAAGGCTACAGTCGGCGGGAACTTTCATCAGGTCGATGGCGGCCTCGATCAAGGGATGCTTGTCGTAGGTGATGCGATCCGGGTCGAGGGCGTAGTGGTGGCCAAAGTTTTCGACGAACAGATGCACGCGGTTGCCGGACGTGGCGGGGGTGGTGGCGCGGATCTGGACCTCGACGTAGGGATAGATGGCGATGTTGCAGACAGCGCCGTGTCCGGCGAACCAGGTGTCTGTCCAGCCGCCGAGATCGCAGACGCGGGTCGGGGCAACGGCGTTGATGATGCGGGCTGGCATGGCGCGGATTACGGAGCCGGGGGCGCAGGGGCCGTGGCCAGCGGTTTGCGCATGATTTCCTTGAACTCCTTGCCGTCGCTGCGGAAATGGACCAGCTCCTTGCGTCCACCGGAGAAGGTGAAGATCACGCCCAGGTCCGTGTGGCCATCCTGCGCCTGGCTCATCAGGGCGGAGATGACGTAGTCGCCGGATTGGCGGATGCTGCCGGATTTGAAATAGGTTTCGGGCAGTTGGGCGCCGCGGCGCTGTAGATAAATCGAGACCACGTTTTGGCCGGCTTTATCCTTCTCGGCAATCGCGAGATCCGCGAGCTGGTCAAAATTGAAATCGGCTTTGACCAAGGGTACGCGGCCATCCTGGGGCAGTTCGGCGGGGGTCACGAGGGTGTTGGTTTCCGCGATGCTGAAGGTGGTGGGGCTGGGGGCGGGTGGCGGCGGTTCGGGGGGGGCCTTTGAGCAGGCGGGCAGGAGCAGTGTGGAACTCATGCACAGGGCGATGCAGGCGATGCGGTAAGGTTTCATGGCGGCCTCCTGCTGTTGGTCGAAGGACTATGAGGATTCTGGAGGAAGCGGGGGAGGGTTTCAATAGGGGAGTGGATGTGAACCGCAGAATATCGAACAAGGAATGTCGATTGGTGAAGTTCGGAGGCCTGCGGCATTCTACGGTTTCTTGTTCGATATTCACCCCATATGTCCGCGTGGAGGCGTTATCTATCCCGGCGTCCGGGTCCGGAGGCCCCGGACCACCTTTAGTCTACACCGACGCGGTTGCATTTGGTGTGGAGGGGGCAGCCGGGGCATTGGGGATTGAGGGGTTTGCAGCGGGTTTGGCCGAAGGAGACGAGGTGGCGGTTCCAGCCTTTCCAGAAACGCGCGGGGAGGATTTCGCGGAGGGTCATTTCGCTTTCGAGGGGTGTGGCGGTGCGGATCAGGCCGAGGCGGTTGCAGATGCGGTGGACATGGACGTCCACGCAGATGCCGGGCTTGTCGAAGGCGACGGAGACGACGAGGTTGGCGGTCTTGCGGCCGACGCCGGGAAGCTCGCAGAGTTCATCGATCGTTTCGGGGATTTTTCCGGCGAACTTGGCGTCGAGCACGTCGGGGAGTTGTTTGAGGTGGCGGGCCTTGGTGTGGAAAAAGCCAACGGGGTGGATCAGTTTTTCGATTTGGACGACGGTGAGGCGACGAAAATCCGCGGCTTGTTTGACGACCTCGAAGAGGCGGCGTGACGCGGCGGCGGTGGTGGCGTCCTTGGTGCGGGCGCTCAAGATCGTGGCGACGAGGATGCGGAAGGGATCGTTGGTCTGGGCGGCGATCAGTTCCACAATGGGGGCCAGATTTTTAGCGTATTCGCGTTTGAGGATGCGGTCGACGGCGGGGATGTCTGCATCGTTCATCATGTGACGATAACATGCATCGGTTGTCGCCGCACCTGTTGATCGCAGCGATATGACAGGGGCTGGCCGTTGCAGGCATTTTGTGGGGTGGCGTCACCCCCGCCACAGCGGGTTTGAAATTCGGCGGTAATCGCGTACACTCCGGCGCATGCGTCACTTGCGCCAGGAACCCGCGCCGGGAACACAGCATGTCCGCCACGATGGCGACGTGCTGGAAGTCCGTCTCACGCTTTCGGACGACATGAAAGGCAAGGCCTGGGTGCGCACCAACCTCGGCTGCGCCGCCACGCGCCGCGATGAGCTCATCGGCTTCGTGCGCCGCAACGATCCCGTGCTGCATCGCGACTGGCACGACATCCCCATGCAGCGCATCGACGACCGCACGTATTGCCTGAACCTGCCGCTGACGGAGCCCGGGCGTTTCGAAGCCAAGGCCTTTTTTCTTGCGCAGGGACGGGACGAGCCGCTCTGGCCGCATGGCGACAACACCGTGATCAAGGTCGAGCCTGCGGACACGGTCTGCGCCAATATGTTGTATACGGCCTTCGTGCGCCAGTTCGGCCCGAATCGCGAACACCACAGCGAGACGACGGAAATCCAGGCCGCCGTGCGCCGGCTCGACGAGCAGGGCTACACGGTGATCCCGCGCTCCGGCACGTTTCGTGACCTGCTGGGGCAACTCGATTTCATTCTCGGCACGCTGGGATTTCGCATTCTGCAACTGCTGCCGATTCATCCTGCACCCACGACCTACGCGCGCATGGGGCGTTTTGGCAGTCCCTTCGCGGCGCTGGATTACTGGAGCGTCGATCCGGCCCTCGCGGAGTTCGACCGGCGCACCACGCCGTCGCAGCAATTTGGCGAATTGATCGATGCGGTGCATGCGCGCGGCGCCAAGTTGTTCATGGACATGCCGATCAACCACACGGGCTGGGCCTCACGCCTACAGGTTCACCATCCGGACTGGTTTGCGCGCAACGCGGATAAGACCTTCACCTCGCCCGGCGCCTGGGGCGTGACCTGGGAGGATCTCTCCAAGCTCGATTACGAGCACCGCGGGCTCTGGACCTACATGGCTGAGGTTTTCCTGCACTGGTGCCGGCAGGGGGTGGACGGATTCCGCTGCGATGCGGGTTACATGATTCCGCCACCGGTGTGGGAATACCTGGTGGCGGAGGTGCGCGCGCAATTCCCGAACACGGTATTCTTGCTGGAGGGGTTGGGCGGACCGGCAGACACGGTGGACCGGCTGCTGACGGTCAGCAATCTGAACTGGGCCTATTCGGAGCTGTTTCAGAAATCGCATCGTGCGGACGTCGAGGCCTGCATCCACGAGAGCGCGGAGCAGGCTGCCAGCCGCGGGCTGTATGTGCACTATGCGGAGACGCACGACAACGACCGCCTCGCGGCACGGTCGCCGGCGTGGGCGGACATGCGTACCGCGCTGGCGGCGCTTTGTGCGCCCCTCGGCGCCTTTGGCATCGCGAACGGCGTGGAATGGCACGCCACGGAAAAAGTGGACGTTCATGGCGCGGCGGCGCTGGCGTGGGGCAATACCAGCAATCAGGTTGGGCGCCTCACGCAACTGGCGGCATTGCTCAAGCAACACCCGGCATTTTTTGCGGGCGCGCACATGAAGACGGTGGCGTCCGGCGGCGGCGCCGCGCTGGTTTTGTACCGCGAAAGCGCGGCGAAGGCGGACGGGGTGCTTGTGCTGGTGAATTTGGATGGCGACCAACCCACGACCGCGCGCTGGCCTGCGACCTTATTGGCGGGGGGCGGGAAGTTTGACGATTTGCTGAGCGGCAGCGAGGTTGTCCCGGCGACGCGTGATGGTATGTGTTTTCACGCCCTCGGGCCGGCCGAGGTGCGCTGCCTGGCGGTGGATCCGGCGTGGCGTGGGCGGCTGGAATCCAAGGCCGGCCCCAGCCGCCTTCGCGAAGACGCTACGGCGTGCCAAGCCGAGGCCGGCTACAGAGAACCGGATCGAATCCTGCGGCAGCGCCGCCACGCCAAGGTGCTGGCGGTGCAGCAATCGTTGCATGGATTTGGCGATGTGACGGGAGTGGAGGTGGAGCGCCTGGCGGATGGTTTGGCAGACGATCCGTTGCAGTTCATGCAATCGCTATGCGGCGGGAATCCCGTGCCGGTGGCCACCTGGACCTGGCCGGAAGATATGCGCCGCACGGTGATGGTGCCGCCGCGCTACGCGCTGCTCATTCGCGCGCCGGTGGATTTTGCGGTGGATCTGCGCGTGGGGGACCGCGTGTTGCATCGCGAACGCGCGCAGCCCGGGACCGCGGGCATATTCTTCGCGCTGCTTCCGGCGCGCAAGGTTCCCGATGCGGCGGAGGCGGGGAGCCTGGTGTTCACAGTCTTCGAAACGCATGGGGTGCGGCGTACCGAGGCCGCAATCCTATATCTGGCGCCCGTGGAGACGGCCACCGTACGCACGCGCATGACCGAAGCGGAGGCGCTGCGCCTGGGGGCTTACGCGATCTGCACCAATGCAATCAGCGCCTTCTCGCAAGTGCGCGCGGCGTGGGGGAGTTTGCGCAGCCAGTACGATGCGCTGCTCGCGGGTAATTTGCATCCGGACTATCCGGTGGACCGCCGCGTGATGTTCACGCGCTGCCGTGTCTGGCTCGTGTTTCGCGGCTACTCGCATCCGCTCGACGAACGCTGCCTTGAATGCTTCGGGCAAGAAGCCGACGGCGCGGTGGTCTGGCGTTTCGCCGTGCCGGCGGGATTGGGCAAGCTCGTGCCGTTGGAGGTGCGACTGTCCCTGGCGCCGGAGCACAACGCCGCACGCCTGATTTTTCGGCGGCTTTCCGCGAATCACGCGGAGCATTTGGACCGCGACCAGCCCGTGAAATTGGTGCTGCGTCCGGACATTGAGGATCGGCAGTTCCACGAAAAGACCAAGGCGTTCGCGGGACCGGAAAGTTCCTGGCCGCGGGCCGTGCGCGCCGGTGCGGATGGGTTTGTGTTTCAACCCGTGGCGGAGCGCGCGCTGCACCTGCGCGTTTCCGACAGCACCTTCACGGTCGAGCCGGAGTGGTCCTACATGGTGGCGCATCCCGAGGAAGGGGAGCGCGGCCTCGATGCGCAATGCGACCTGTTCAGCCCCGGCTATTTTGCCGTGCCCTTGCAGGACACGCGAAGCGTGTCCTTGGTGGCGGAGATTGTGGCAGGTGGGGGGGAGGCGGGGGGGGGCAAGGTTCCCGTGGAAGTAGGGGCGTCGCTTGCGACGCCCGCGGGCGCCGACGAGCGGCGCCCCTACAGGACGAAACCGACACCCGGCAGCTCTTCGTCTCCGCTGGCCGACGCGATGCGTGTGGCGATGCGCGATTTTGTCGTGCGCCGCGGCGCGGGGCGTACGGTGATTGCGGGCTACCCGTGGTTTCTTGACTGGGGGCGCGACACGATGATCTGCCTGCGCGGGTTGGTCGCCGCCGGGATGCTCGACGAGAGCAAGGCAATCCTGAAGGAGTTCGCGCGCTTCGAGGATCGTGGCACGCTGCCGAATCTGATCCATGGGGCGGACGCCTCCAACCGCGACACGTCGGATGCGCCGCTGTGGTTTTTCACGGCCTGCGCGGACGTGCTCGCGGCGGAGAAGCATGCGCGGTTTCTGGCGGTGGACGTGGGCGGGCGGCGCCTGAAGGACGTGCTGATTTCGATTGCGCGGGCATACATCATTGGCACGCCCAACGGCATCCGCATGGACGATGCGAGCGGGTTGATTTTCAGCCCATCGCATTTCACGTGGATGGATACCAACTTTCCCGCGGGCACGCCGCGCGAGGGGTATCCGGTGGAAATTCAGGCGCTATGGCATGCGGCGCTGGGGCTGCTGGCGGAACATGACCAGGACGGGCCGTGGCGCATGCTGGTGGCGCGTGTGGCGGAATCGATTCAAAAATATTACCCGCGTCAAGTCGGCACAGGGTTGGCGCAGGGGCGCTATCTGTCCGACTGCCTGCATGCGCGGCCGGGCCAGACCGCGGCGCAGGCCCAGGCGGACGATGCGTTGCGGCCCAATCAATTGCTGGCGATCACGCTGGGGGCGGTGACGGATCCGGCGCTGTGCGGGGATATTTTGCGGGCCTGCGAGACGCTGCTCGTGCCGGGGGCGATCCGCAGCCTTGCTGACCGTCCGGTGGAGCGCGCGATTCCGGTGGTGCGCGACGGGCATATGCTCAACGATCCGAAGAGACCCTACTGGGGACGTTACGAAGGCGACGAAGACACGCGCCGCAAGCCGGCCTACCACAATGGCACGGCCTGGACCTGGCTCTTTCCTTCTTATAGCGAGGCGCTATTTACAATCTACGGCGAACCCGCGCGGGCGGCGGCATCGGCCCTGCTGGGCAGCGCGACCCAGATCATCAACCGCGACTGCCTGCGCCATGTGCCGGAAATCCTTGATGGCGACGCGCCACACCGCGGGCGTGGTTGTGGGGCGCAGGCTTGGGGCTGCACGGAGTTGTACCGTGTGCTGGCGCTGTTGGCCGATTCCGCCTGATACAGACTAGGCCAGATCTAGGATGGTTACGACCAAACAGCGTGCTTGCGTTGCGGGAGGCGGTTCCGTAGTCTTCCCAATTCCAGAGCGGGGCGGCGCGCAAGGAGCGCCAAAACATCCTCGTACTGCATGAGCCTGGGCCTGCCGCCAGGACGTTACGAGTACAACGACGTGATCGACGGTAACTGGTGTATTGATCCCTATTGTTCGGAGTGGGTGCCCAATCAGGCCGGCTCGCTCAACCGTGTACTGCGAGTCCCGGCAGCGGGCGCCAGGACAGACTCCAAGCGAAAGAAACTATGAAGCATATCCAACTGTTCAACATCGTGCCTTCCATCCCCGAGAAGATCCGCTTCCTCGAAGTGCTTGCGCGGAACTACTGGTGGTCCTGGACGCAGTCGGCCACGGAATTGTTTCAACGCATGGATGCCCCGCTCTGGGAATCCGTGGGGATGAACCCGGTGCGCTTCTTGAGCGCCATGTCGCAGAAGCGCTTCGAGGCGCTGGCCAAGGACAAGGCCTTCGTCTCGCACCTGGAGCAGGTACGCAAGCTGTACCAGGAAGAGGTGGTCGAATCCGCGACCCGTTCGGGGGCGGATGATCACGCGCGCTGCGTGGCCTATTTTTCGCTCGAATACGGCATCCACGAAAGCCTGCGCATTTATTCGGGTGGCCTGGGCGTGCTGGCGGGCGATCATTTGAAAGCGGCGTCGGATCTCGACGTGGCGCTGATCGCGATCGGGTTGTTCTACCGCCAGGGCTATTTCCAGCAGCATCTCAACCAGGAGGGCTGGCAACAGGAACATTACATCGAGAACCAGATTGCGCAACTGCCCCTGACGCGCGTCCGCGACCGCCAGGGACAGAAGGTGCGCATCCGCATCCCGTTGCCGGAGGGCGTGGTGGAGGTGATTGCGTGGCGCCTGGAGATCGGGCGGGTGCCGCTGGTGCTGCTCGACACCAACGTGCAGGAAAATTCGCCGGAATTTCAGGGCATCACGGATCAACTCTACGGGGGGGACAGCAAGCACCGTCTGCTTCAGGAGCTGGTTCTCGGCATTGGCGGGTACCGGGTGCTGCTGGCGATGGGCATCGAGCCAAAGGTCTGCCACCTCAACGAAGGGCATGCGGCCTTTGCGGGCCTGGCGCGGCTGTCGCACCTGATGCAGACCACGAAACTGCCGCTCGAGGCGGTGATGGAGGTGGCCTCGCGCGCGTCGGTGTTCACCACGCACACGCCGGTTCCGGCCGGGAATGAAACGTTTCCGGTGGACCTGTTGCGCCCGCACCTGGAGGCGCTCGCGGGCGAACTTGGAATGGATCCCAACACGATCATCAGTTGGGGATTTCCGCCGCATGCCAACGGCTGGCATGAATTTTCCATGACGATTTTTGCCATGCGCATGGCGCAACACGCCAACGCCGTCAGCGAACTGCATGGGCATGTGGCGCGGCACATGTGGCAGATGCTGTGGCCGGAGCGGCCCGAAGTGGAGGTGCCGATCGGGCATGTGACGAACGGGATTCACATGGCCACGTGGGTGTCGCACGAAAATGAGAGTCTCTTCGCGCGGTATCTGGGCCCGAACTGGAAAGACCACCCGGATTCTGAAGAGGTGCTCTCGCATGTGGAGCAGATTCCCTCGGCCGAATTGTGGCGGGTGCATGAGTCGTGCCGTTCGCGACTGATCGCGGAGGCGCGCGTGATGCTGGAGCGCCAGTCACGGGAACGCAACGCATCGCGCCAGGTGCTTGAGGAATGCCGCGCGGCGTTGGACCCGAAGATCCTGACGATCGGGTTTGCGCGGCGGTTTGCCACATACAAGCGCGGGTCGATGATATTGCGCGACCCGGCGCGGCTTGATGCAATCCTGGGCCATGCGAAGCGCCCGGTGCAGATTATTTTTGCCGGCAAGGCCCACCCGCGGGACAACGAAGGCAAGCGCCTGATTCAGGAGATCGTCGAGTTTTCGCGCCGGCCGGCGGTGGCGGGGCGGCTGGTCTTCCTGGAAAACTACGACATGGGTGTTGCCCGCGCGATGGTGCAGGGGGTGGACATCTGGCTCAACAACCCGCGCCGGCCGCACGAGGCCAGCGGCACCTCCGGCATGAAGGCGGCGATGAATGGCAGTCTGCATGTCAGCACGCTGGATGGCTGGTGGTGCGAGGGGTATACCAAGGATTGCGGATGGGCGATTGGCGACGGCCAGGAATACGCGGATACGGCGTACCAGGACGAGGTGGAGGCCCAGGCGCTGTACAACCTGATTGAAAATGAAATCGTCCCGACATTCTACGAGCGTGCGGGGGGGGATGTGCCGGAGAACTGGGTCAAGATGATGAAGGCCTCGATCCGCATGGCCATCGGAAAATTTCCCAGCCGGCGCATGGTGACGCAGTACAACGAGCGCTATTACCGCGCGGCGCAGGAGGCCTACAGCGGGTTGCTGGCGCAGGATGGCGCGCGGGCCAAGGCGCTGGTGGCGCAGCGCGTGCGGCTGCAATCCCTGTGGAACAAGCTGCAGATCGAACGGCCCGAGGCCAACCGGGATATCGCGTATATTCACGCGGGAGAAAGTTTCACGGTGCGCGCGCGCGTTGAACTCGGCGGGCTCAAGCCCGAGGAGGTTGATGTGCAGGTGTATTACGGGCCCGTGAGCACGACGAATGCCATCACCATGGGTCAGGTGCAAACGATGCGCTTGATCGGCGAGGAGAATGGGCAGTATACATACGAGCAAGATATCGCCTGCGACACCACCGGGCGGTTTGGTTTTGCGGTGCGTGCGCAGCCGTCCGGCACGGACTGGCAGGCGGTGATGCCGGGTTTTATGACCTGGGCGGATGGGGCGCCATGATGCGGAATAGGGGAAGTCAAAGGTCGAAAGTCCAAAGTCGAAAGTCGGGGACTGGAGACGATATGGACTGTCATTTCCGGACCTTGGACCTGGGACTTTTGACATTCGACATCGATCTCGCATGAGCACCACGTGGACCAAAAAGGGCCGCAAGCGCAAGAGTCCGCGCATCCTGATCGTCACGCCCGAAATCACGTATCTGCCCGCGGGCATGGGCAACATGGCCAACCATTTGAAGGCCAAGGCCGGCGGGCTGGCGGACGTATCGGCCTCGCTGGTGGCGGCGCTCTTCAAGCTTGGCGCGGACGTGCACGTGGCGTTGCCGCACTACCGCCGCATGTTCAACATCGACGTGGGCCGGTTCATTCATGAAGAGTTGCGCGTTTACAAGCAGGTGCTGCCGGATTCGCGCATCCACCTGGCGCAGGACCGCATTTTTTATTACCGCGATTCGGTCTATGGCGACAACCGGCGCGAAAGCCGCCGTCTGGCGCTGGTCTTTCAGCGTGAGGTTATCAACAACATTTTGCCGATCGTGCGCCCGGACCTGATCCATTGCAACGACTGGATGACCGGGCTGATTCCGGCCATGTCCAAGCGCCTGGGCATCCCGAGCCTCTTCACGATCCACAACATTCACACCCAGGAAATGGTGCTCGCCGAGATCGAGGAATCGGGGATCGACGCGGCGGAATTCTGGCCGTATCTCTATTACACCTATCCGCCCGGCTCCTACGAACAGACGCGCAACAACGTGCCGGTGGACCTGCTCAACAGCGGCATCTTCGGCGCGCATTACATCAACAGCGTGAGCCCCAAGTTTTTGTCCGAGATTGTCGAAGGCATGCACTCCATGATTCCCGGGCACATCCGCGCCGAGGTTGCCAACAAGATGCGCGCGGGCTGCGCCACGGGGATTCTCAACGCACCGGACCCGTCCTTCAACCCGTCGAACGATCCGCTGCTGGAGGAAACCTACACGGCGGAGACGCACCGCGCCGGCAAGCTGGCCAACAAGCGCGCCCTGCAAAGCCGGCTGGGGCTTGAAGAGCGCGAGGATGCGCCGATTCTTTTCTGGCCATCGCGCCTCGATCCGATCCAGAAAGGCTGCCAGTTGGTGGCGGACATCATGTACCGGCTCATTTCCGATTATTGGAAGTCCGGGCTTCAAATCGTCTTCGTCGCCAACGGCCAGTATCAGCAGGTGTTCCACGACATCGTGCACCACCACGATTTTTACAAGCGCGTGGCGGTGTGTGATTTTGACGAGCAGCTCTCGCACCTGGCGTATGCGGCGTCGGACTTCACCCTGGTTCCCTCGCTCTTCGAGCCCTGTGGTCTGCCGCAGATGGTCGGGGCGCTCTATGGGAGTCTGCCGATCGTCAACGACACGGGCGGGTTGCATGACACGGTGGCGCATCTCGATTCGCGGGCCAGCACGGGCAATGGGTTCATGTTCCGCGTCTATGGCAGCGCGGGGCTGCGATGGGCGATCGACGAGGCCCTGGCATTTTATCATGGCCCGGTGGAGGTGAAGGAGCGGCAGCTGGCGCGCATCATGAAGGAAAGCGCGTCGCGCTTCACGCACGAGGTCTGTGCCAAGCGCTATTTCCAGGTGTACGAGGAAATGCTCCAGCGCCCGATTCTGCCGCCGTTCTGAAGGGCGTCATTGGGCCGTGGGGAAAGGTCGGCCCGCGAAGGCGGGCCGCTCCGGTGTTGGTGGGAAAAACGGAAACGCGCGGCTTTCCCAAGTGGTTCGCATCTGCCATAATCCGGATTCATGACGGCCACGCCCATACTTCGCAAACACACGGCCCGGCTCGCGGATGATTCGTATCTGGATGCACACCGCGGCGTGATTCAGCGCCGGGCGGAATATGCCAAGGCCCTTGCGGCGCGGTTGACCGGGGGAACGCTGCCGCTGGCGGAGTTTGCGTCGGCCCACGAATATTTCGGACTCCATCGCGTCGCGGATGGCTGGTTGTTTCGCGAGTGGGCGCCCAACGCCGATGCGATCTACATTATTTGCGAGCGCACGGGCTGGCAAAAAAATGAAGCCTACCGCTTGCGGCGGATCGACGATCAGGGGCGCTGGGAGTTGAAGCTGCCCGCGGAGGCGCTCGCGCACAATGCGCTCTACCGGCTGCGCGTGCACTGGCCGGGCGGGGCGGGGGATCGCATTCCGGCCTATGCGCGGCGCGTGGTGCAGGATGGGCACTCGTTGATTTTCAACGCGCAGGTCTGGGCACCGGCGCAGCCGTATGTCTGGCAGCATCCCGGGTACCGGCGCCCGACCGTGGCGCCGCTGATTTACGAAAGTCACGTGGGCATGGCCCAGGAGCGCGGCGGGGTGGGTACCTATGACGAGTATCGCGAGAATATTCTGCCGCGCATCGTCGATGCCGGCTACAACGCCGTGCAGTTCATGGCGATCGCCGAGCATCCCTACTACGGCTCGTTCGGCTACCAGGTCTCGAGTTTCTTCGCGCCGTCCTCGCGCTGCGGCACGCCGGATGAATTCAAGCGCCTCGTGGACGCGGCGCACGGCATGGGGCTGGCGGTGATCATGGACCTTGTGCATTCGCACGCCGTTTCCAATGAAGTCGAAGGGCTCTCGCGCTTCGACGGGACCTTGCACCAGTATTTTCATGACGGGCCGCGCGGGCAACATCCGGCCTGGGGCTCGCGTTGTTTTGATTACGGCAAGATCGACGTGCTGCATTTCCTGCTCTCCAACTGCCGCTACTGGCTGGACGAATTCCGCGTGGACGGGTTCCGCTTCGACGGCGTGACGAGCATGCTCTACCTGCACCATGGGCTCGGGCCGGGCATCGGCTCCTACGATGATTATTTCAACGACATGATCGACGAGGATGCGGTGGCCTATCTGAACCTTGCCAACGCGGTCATCCATGCGGTGCGGCCGGACGCGATCACGATCGCAGAGGACGTGAGCGGCATGCCGGGGCTGGCGGCGCCGGCGGCGGATGGCGGCTGCGGATTCGATTACCGGCTGGCGATGGGCATTCCGGACATGTGGTACAAGTTGATCCGCGACCAGCGCGACGACGACTGGAGCATGGATTACCTGTGGCATGAGCTGACCAACCGGCGGCGCGATGAACAGACGATCAGCTACGCGGAATGCCACGATCAGGCGCTGGTCGGCGGCAAGACGATCATTTTCCAGCTTGCCGATGCCGCCATGTACGACGGGATGGCGGTGGATATTCCCAACCTGCAGGTTGAGCGCGCCGTGGCGCTGCACAAGATGATCCGGCTGTTGACGATTCTGTCGGCGGGGCACGGCTATCTGAATTTTATGGGCAATGAATTCGGCCATCCGGAATGGATCGATTTTCCGCGTGAGGGCAACGGTTGGTCGTATCATTACGCCCGGCGGCAGTGGCACCTGCGCGACGATCCAAGCCTGCGCTACCACGGGTTGGGGGAATTCGATCGCGCGATGGTGAAGCTGGTCAGGGCCGGCGGCGGGTTGATTGAGGCGCACGAACCCCGGTTACTCTACACGCGCAACGACCACAAGATTGTCGCCTTTGCGCGTGGCGACGTGATCGTGATCGCCAATTTGCATGCCACGGAGTCCGTGGCGGATTACGCGGTGGATGTCCCACCGGGCGAGTACGTGCTTGAGTTGGACACGGATGAGGGCCATTTCGGCGGGCTGGGGCGCCTGGCGGCGCGGCAGCATTACCGGACGCATGCGATTGGAGAGCCGGTTGCCAAGCGCATTGGGATCGAGGTGTATGTGCCCTGCCGGGTGGCGATTGTATTAAGAAGGAACATCCGAAATCCGAAATCCGAAACAAACCCGAAAGGCTGAAAAACGAAATCGGCAAACAGATGATTGTTTGTTTCTTTTCCGTTTTCTATTTCGAATTTGTTTCGAATTTCGGATTTCGCGTTTCGGATTTACCCTATGACCATTTCTCTTCAATTTCATGGTGCGGCGCAGTGTGTGACGGGGTCGTGTTACCTGCTGCAGGGGGGCGGCAAACGCGTGCTGGTGGATTGCGGACTTTTTCAGGAGCGCGAGCTGTTGCATCGCAACTGGGAGCCGTTTGCCTTTGATCCCGCCGGACTGGATGCCGTTTTGCTAACGCATGCGCACGGCGACCATGCCGGGCTGCTGCCCAAG
>CAMFEP010000043.1 GCA_945949405.1 Kiritimatiellales bacterium | reverse complement strand
GGTGGCGGATGCAGTCGGCGAGGATGATTTTGTGGCCGGATTTGCCGCCGGCGTAAAAGGCGAGGACGGTGACAGAGGTGTTGTAGGTGCGAAAGAAGGCCTGGCGGCGTGGGTCCACGCCACAGAGCAGGGCGACGGCGAGGCGGATCAGGTTGCCGTGGGCGACGATGAGGATCTGGTCACCGGCGCGGGCGGTGCGGACGAGGGTGCGGCAGAACGTTTCCACGCGGCGGCGTTCCGGGGGCAAGACGTTCATCTGGATTTCGCGGATGCGGCGGTCGAGGCGGAAGGGCGTTTTGCGGTGATGGGCGATGATGGCGGTGGCGGTTTCCTGGGCGCGGAGCAGGTCGCTGGCGATGATGCGGGTGAAGCGCTGGGATTTTAAGCGCGTGGCCACGCGGGCGGCCTGGCGGCGGCCGAGGGGTGAGAGGGGGGCACCGAGGTTGGTGGAGATTTCGGCGGCGGCCTGTCCGTGGCGGACGAAAACGACAGTGACCTCGCGGGGGTCGCGGCCGGGGATGAGGGGGGGTGGCAGGGGGAGTGGCATGAGATTCGGTGCAGAGTCACGCCTTACGGCGTTACTACAAACGGCGTCGTGAGTTCCATGCAGAACAGGTCTTCGCAAGCGAAGCCCCTACATGCCGGGGACCCATTATGATCTGTGTGCAAGCGGCCTTTAATCAAATATCGAAATCAGGGTTGCACTTTCACGGTGGCGCCGTTCTGGCGGGCGGAGGCGCGCATGGCTTCGGTCACGGGCAGGGAGTAGTAGGCGTCCTTGATCGTGGCGTAGGGTTGCTTTTTGCCGCGAATGCATTCGATCAGGTTATGGATCGGGTCGATGTAGGGATGCGTTTCACGGGGATCGAGCAGGCGCGCGGGGCCGGTTTTGCGATCCTTGGGCAGGCGGATGCCCACGAGATCGGTATCGGGGCCCTGGATGATGGAGAGGCCGCCGTGGCTGCCGACGATGGTGACGTACTTCGAGGGAACGCCACCGACGGCATCGGAGACGTGGCCGAGTGCGCCATTTTTGAAAAAGAGGCGACCATCGAGGGTTTCTTCCGAAAATATATCTGGCACGGTTGAGCGGGTGACGGTGCTGACTTCCTCGACCTCGCCGGCGAACCAGCAGGCGATATCCACCATGTGGCAGGCGTGGTGCATGATCCAGCCGCCGGACTCCCCGGGTTCGACGATGGCGCGGTGGCGGGTGCCGTCGGCGTACATGCCATAGCCGCGCACGATGCTGGTGGTGAGACTCAAGGGCTGGCCGATGACGCCTTCGGCGATCATCGCGCGAATTTTTTGAAAGGCGGGACTGTAGCGGTAGAGGAAATTGACGACGGTCGGGATGCCGGCCTTGTCGACGGCGGTGACCAGGCGCTTCGCGTCGGCCGAGGCGAGGGCGAGGGGTTTTTCCATGAGCATGGGGATGCCGGCTTCGGCGAGCAGGATACCGTGCTCCACATGGGCCACGGTGGTGGAGGTGACGAGGGCAAAATCGAGGCCGAGCTTGATCAGGTCGCGGGGATCCTCGAAGGCCTGCAGGCGGTAGCGGTCCTCGGCGAGTTTGCGCTTGTCCGCGCCGCGGTTGCAGACGCCGACGATGTTGATGTCTTCGCCGTACCAGCGGTCAAAATTGATGCGGGTGGTAAACTCCTGGCCCATGCCGCCGAATCCGAACACGCCGCCGCGCAAAGGTTTTGTCGACATTTAGACTCCTGATTGCATTGAGAGAAAGTTGTTTAACTAGGGATCGGCGTATAGCAGGAAGAGGTCGGGGGGGACGAGGATTTTCTTTAGGGAGGCGAAATATACGTTAATAGCCCTTTGAAAACCACGCATCCATTTCATTTCTCCAGCGGCGGGGCCCGCCGCCCTCCAAAATACTGGTATGGGATTGATTTTGTTTGGAACTCAGGAAGTTAGGGCGGCCAGGCGGCCGCCCCTCCCGGGAGGGCGGGACGGATAACCGGGACCGAGGCGTCCCGGATCCAGGTCATGCATCCGTGATGGCGGGGAGGCCGTCGAGGCTGGTGGTGTTTTTTTTGCGGCGGTATTCGGCGAGGCGTTCGGGGCCCTTGCGGATGGCCCATTCGTCCAGATCGGTGCGCTCGGCGCGATAGGCGAGTTCCGGCACGGCCATGCCGCAGGAATCGGCGATGCGGGTGATGCGCAGGCGGATCACGGCGCGCATGCCGGGGTTTGGGGGGAAGTGCGCGGCGAGGGTGGCCTATTCGGGGTGGGTGGGGAGGATGACGTCGCCGGTGCCGTAGAGGCGGACGATCAGGGGCGCGCCTTCGAAGGCGCAAAACATGATGATCATGCGGCCGTTCTCGCGCAGGTGGGCGATGGTTTCGGCGCCGCTGCCCGTGAGGTCCTGGTAGGCGACGGTGTGCGGGTCGAGGATGCGGAAGGTATCGCTGCCCTTGGGCGAGCAGTTCAGGAGTCCGTCGCGGGCGAGCGGGGCGGTGGCGAGGAAGAAGACGTGCTGGGCGCGCAGCCAGGCGGCGAGTTGGTCGTCGATGGATGGGTGAAGGGAGCCCATGGGAGTTTGTCCAAGCGGGCGCTTGGCACAAGCGCCCCTACACCATACCGATCACTCGGCGCCTTTGACTTCGTCCCAGATGCGGGAATAGAGGGCGTTATTTTCGCCGAGGTCCCAGACGACTTCGCTGCGGTCCATGATTTCCTGGGGGAGGAAGACGGCGGGGTCGTTGCGGACTTCCTCGGAGACCAGGTCGTAGGCGGGGAGGTTGGGGCAGAGGTAATAGACGAACTCGATATTTTGTGCGGCGACCTCGGGTTGGTGGAGATAGTTCAGGAAGGCGTGCGCCAGTTCCGGCTGGGGGGCGTCCTTCAGGATGGCGACTTCGTCGAGGGCCACGGAGGTGCCTTCCTCGGGGACGACATACATGATGTCCTCGTTCTCCTCCATGATCTGCATGATGTCGCCGCTGTAGCCGTGGACGACAAAGAATTCCGAGGAAACCAGGCCGTTCTTGTATTGCTCGGACTCGAACTTGGCGATGTTGGCCTTCCACGTGATGATCAGATCGCGCGCGGCGGCGAGCTCATTCGTGTTGAGGGTATTGAGGCTGTAGCCGAGGGCTTTTAGTGCCGCGCCGATGGTTTCGCGGTAGTCGTTCATGAGCGTCATGCGCCCCTTGTAGTCCGGACTTTCGAACATGTGCCAGGTGGGTTGAAAATCGGGGACCTTACCGGCGAGGTAGCCGATGCCCGAGCTGCCGAGCATGTAGGGGATGCTGAAGGCGTGATTCGTGTCCATCGTGAAGCGGTTGGCGGAGGGGTCGAGGTGCGCGAGGTTGGGCAGGAGGGTGTGGTCCAGCGGGCGCAGCATGCCCTGGGCTTGCATGATGTTGACCATGTAGCTGCTGGGGAAGACCACATCGTAGCCGCCGCCGCCGGCCTTGAGCTTGGCGTACATCGACTCATTCGAGTCGTAATAATCCATGACGACCTTGCAGCCGTTGAGGGCTTCGAAGGCGCTGACGAGTTCGGGCTTGATGTAATCCGACCAGATAAAGACGTGGAGGGTGGGCGGTTTTTTGGCGCAAGCGGAGAGGAGGAGGGAGAAGGCGGCGAGGAGGGGAGCGGCGCGCCGGAGGCTCGCCCTCCAGTTGCGGAAGAAGCCCGCGCGCGGAGCGCCCGGGCCACCTACGGCTGACGTGCTGGAACGACAAGTGCGATTCATCTTCATGTTTGTTTCTCCCGTAGGCGGTAACTGGTCCATATGAGGAGGAAAGTGGCGCAAAGAATCAAGGTCGAAAGTGCGTTGATCACGGGGGGCTTGCCGTATTTGATCATGCTGTAGATTTTGATTGGCAGGGTGGTGGAGCCCGGGCCGGAGACGAAAAAGGTGATGACGAAGTCATCCACGGAGAGGGAGAAGGCGAGCAGGCCGCCGGCGAGGATGCCGGGGGCGAGCAGGGGCAGCAAGACGCGCCAGAGGATGGTCCATGTGTTTGCGCCGAGATCCTGGGCGGCCTCGATCAACGAAAAATCGAAATCCTGGAGGCGCGCGAGGACGACCATGGCGACGTAGCTGACGCAGAAGGTCACATGGGCGATGAAGATCGTGCCGCGGTCGAGGGGGATGCGCAGGGCGGAGAAAAACAACAGCAGGCCGATGCCCATAAGGATGTCGGGCATGACGAGGGGCGTGTAGACGAGGGTGTAATGGGCGTCCTGCAAGCGGCTGCGGTAGCGGTGGAGGGCGAAGGCGGCGAGGGTCCCCAGGACCATCGAGACGAGGGTGGCCGAGACGGCGATGAGCATCGTGTTGCGCAGGGCGGCCCAGATGGTGGGGTCGGCGAAGAGTTCATCGTACCACTTGAGGGAGAATCCCTCCCAGACGGTGCTGAAGCGCGAGGCGTTGAAGGAATTGATGACCAGCACGAGGATTGGGAAATAGAAGAAGATCATGCCGAGCACGCAGACGACAAGCGGGAAGCGGCTGCGTTTCATGGCGTGCTCCGGTTGCGGCGCGGGGCCGGGGCGCGGGCCTGCTGGCGCTGGATGGCGAGGATAAAGAGCATGGGGATCACGGTGGAGAGGGCCAGGAGCGCGGCGAGGCCCGAGGCGTGGGGCAGGTTGCGGTCCACGAAGATGCGCTGGGCGATCTTGTTGCCGATCATTTCGCTGGCGTTGCCGCCGACGATGTCGGGGATGACGTAGGAGCCGAGGGCGGGGATGAAGACCACGAGCGCGGCGGTGACCAGTGCGCGCTGAATGCCGGGTAAAAATATGCGAACGAAAGCCGAGAGGCGATTGCACCCGAGATCCTGTGCGGCTTCGCAGAGGGCAAAGTCGAATTTTTCGGCGGCGGCGTAGACGGGCAGGATGGCGAAGGGCAGGTACGTGTAGACCAGCACGAGCAGGACGGCGCCGGTATTGTAGAGCAGCAGGTCGCCCTCCTGGATCAGGCCGAGGAGGCGCAGGAACTTGTGGAGGTAGCCTTCCGGGTGGAGCAGGATTTTCCAGGCAAAGATACGGATCAGAAAGCTCGTCCAGAAGGGCAGCATGACGAGGATGACGAGCAGGGATTTGCGACTTTGCGGGGCGCGCGCCATGTAATAGCCGAAGGGAATGGCGATGAGCATGCAGAGGATTGTGGCGATGAGACTGACCCAGACCGTGCGCCAGATGATGGCGGGGTAATTGGGGTTGGCGAGGGAATGGAGGGTGGCGAGGGTCCAACCGGGGCCGATGTTGCCATAGGGCGGTTCCACGGGCTTGAAGGTGATGGCGAGGACGATGAGGGTGGGGACGAGGAAGAAGGCGAGCAACCAGATGAACGAAGGGAGCGTCACGAGCCATTCTTGGAGGCGCCGGCGGCGGTTGAGGCGGGCGAGGTTGTTGCCGGGGAGCGTGGTGGAACTCATGGTGGTGTAATCCCCGTTCTTGAGAGCAGGGCCACGAACCCGGTGCGGTGTGCGTTTGGTGCGAATCTGGAACGGCATCTGCACCCCACCCGGGCTCGTTTCGACGGCGGCGCGGACCGGAGTCCAGCGCCGCCTTCGAAACGAACCCGCTTGGGGCACATCTGCCATTCCAGATTCGCATCCCGTCCCGCATGCGCGGGACGGGCAACCAAACGCACACCGCGTTTGCCAACGGACATCATGGCGGCGCGACGCCGCCATGATGGGTGGATGTAAGGACCGGAGCAGGCACAACATCCGATGCCACCCATTGAGCTGGTGGCAAACATGCTTGAAACGTGCATCGCATATTGTTCGACGAATATCCTGGGGCTCGCGGATTTCATCGGGGTTTTGGGGCAGGGGTATCCGCATCGGGGAGGGAGCGGAGGCCTTCGTCGGCGGGGCGGTACTGTTCGAGCATGCAGCCATCGTCGGCGTGCCAGGAGACCCAGACGCGGTCCTTCCAGGTGATGGCTTGCTGGGCGAGTTTGAAGCGGCTGTGCTGGAGTTGCACGGCGAGGCGGTATTTGCCGGCGCGGACCCAGTAATTCGTGTGGTCGCCCTGGTAGATGACTTCCTCGACAAGGCCCTCGATCACATTCACCAGCGGGTCAGGGGCGGGCGGTGTGTGACCAATGCGGAATTTTTCGGGGCGGACGCTCAAATGCGCCAGTTGCCCAGCGGGAAGGTGCTTGTCGTTAAAGCAGAGAATTTCGGTGAGGCCGTCGATGCGGAGTCGGCAATAGTTTGGGGCGTCGGAGGCGGCGGCGAGGACGGCGCCGTCGAAGAAATTGGTGTCGCCGATGAAGGCGGCGACGAAACTGGTGCGCGGGGCTTCGTAGATTTCAGCGGCGTTGCCGATTTGTTCCACGCGGCCGCCATTCATGACGGCGATGCGGTCGCTGATGCTCATGGCCTCGCCCTGGTCGTGAGTGACGAAGATAAAGGTGATACCGACCTCATCGTGGATGTTGTCGAGTTCGAGCAGCATGCGCTGTCGCAGTTTCAAGTCCAGTGCGGCGAGGGGTTCGTCGAGCAGGAGAATTTCGGGCTTGTTGATGAGGGCGCGGGCGACGGCGACGCGCTGCTTCTGGCCGCCGCTCAAGAGGGCGGGTTTTTTGTCGGCCTGTCCGTCGAGCTGCATCAGGCCCAGAGAGAGATCCACTTCGCGGCGGATTTCGGCCTCGGGGCGGTGGGCGACGCGGAGGCCGAAGGCGATGTTCTCGCGCACGGTGAGGTGCGGGAAGAGGGCGTAGTTTTGGAAGATGGTGTTGACGCGGCGGCGGTTGGGCGGGTCATCGGTGATGTCCTTGCCGTCGAGGATCACGCGCCCGGTGTCGGGCATTTCGAAGCCGGCGCAGACGCGCAGCAGGGTGGTTTTGCCGCAGCCGCTGGGCCCGAGGAGGGAAAAGATTTCGCCGCGGTGAATTTCGAGGGAAACATCGTTTAGCGCGGTGAAGTCGCCGAACTTTTTGGTGATGTTGCGTAATTCGAGAAACGGCGCCACGGTGCCTCCAGTCGTCGGATCAAGCGCATTGTGCGGGATGGAAGCTGGGGAATGCAAAAAGAAAACCATGGCGACGGTTTTGCCGCGAAAATGCGCAAAATGCGTAAAAATAGAGCACGTCCCCGACGTTGTCGTGGACGCACAGGGGCTGTGGAGGTGGGGTTTGTTGAATGAAGCGCGCGCTCGTGCAGGCCGGGTTGTATGACGATGAGGCCGAGGCCATGCTGGAGACGTGGAAGGGCAGCTATTTTCAGCGGCCGGGGCTGCGGCTTTTTTATTTGGTACCGCAGGCGTGGGTGCGGCACTTTTTGCCGCTGGTGATCAGTCAGCCCCATGAGTTGACCGCGTGCTGGTGGGGCGGGTTGATTTGTTGCGGGAGTAGGGGCGGCGATAATGACATGAGCCCGTGCTTGCGGCGTCGCGGAGCTCCGCCCTCCCGAGCGTGCAATCAATCGCGTAGGCTCCCCGGGGAATTGGCGCGCAAATCCGCGAGGATTTTCTGGAAGGTGGCGGGCATGGGGGCTTCGATGCGGACGGTTTCGCCGCCGGGTAATGGCAGGGCGATGGCGGCGGCGTGGAGCATCAGGCGCGGGCAGGCGCGTTGCTGCGCGACGTCGCCGTAGCGGGGGTCGCCTTCGATGGGGAAGCCGATGCTGTAGAGATGCACGCGGATCTGGTGGCGGCGGCCAGTGAGGGGTTCGACTTCCAAGAGGGTATGGGCGGGAAAGCGTTCACGGACGCGGTAGCGGGTGACGGAAGGTTTGCCGTGCTCGCGGTCCACGCCCATGCGGCCCGAGCCGAATTCACGCAAGGGGGTGGGGATTTTTCCCTGCGCGCGATTCAAGACGCCGCGCACGAGGGCCAGGTAGGTTTTGTGCACGAGGCGCTCGCTGAATTGCAGATTCAGAAAGCGATGGGTTTCGGCGTCACGCGCGAAGATGATCACGCCGCTGACATCCTTGTCGAGGCGATGGACGACGAAAATCTTGGTGCCGAGCGCGGCTTCCAGCTTGGTGCGCAGGCAGATGGTGTCGTTCGCGCCTTCGGGGATGGCGGCGACGCCGATGGGTTTATTGATGGCGAGGACCTGGGCGTTTGAAAAGAGGACAGGATAAGGCAGGGGGGGGAAAGCTGCTGGGAGGTCCGAGGGCGGCGTGGCCGCCGCCCCTCCCGGGATTGGGCCCTGAGCAGGTGGTTCTGGTTGTTGGCTGTTCATCCCTGCAGCATGCTCGCGATCAGGGCCTTTTTGACCCACTTGGCGTTTTCGGCTTCCTCCCAGACGAGAGAGGCGGGGTCGTCGAGGACGTCGTCGGTCATTTCATAGCCGCGGAAGATGGGGCCGGAGTGCTGGAAGGTGCAGCCCGGTTTGGCGAGCTGTAGAATTTCGCGGTTCACCTGGAAATCCTTCACGATCACGCGCGCCTCCTCGGGCAGGGATTCACCGGCGAGCTTGCTGCGCAGGAGCACGCCGCCCTCGATTACGTCGGCGGTTTTGACGGCGGCGCGCAGATCGTGCGTGAGATTCAACTCGGTGCCGGCGGCTTTGGCGCGGGCCTGGGCATCGGCGAGGACGGTGGGATCGAACTTGTAGGCCTCGGGGCAGGCGGTGGTGAGGTGCATGCCGAGGATGGGGCAGACACGCATGAGCGAATGGACGACGCCGCGGGTCATGCCGACATAGACGACGCGCAGGTTTTTTAACGTGCCGTGGCTCTGGCGCATGGTCAGGAGTTGGGCGAGGACCTGGGTGGTGTGGTCCTGGGGGGAGCAGGCGTTGATCAGGGGAATTTCGAGATGCTTCGCCATTTCGTCCACGTGTGACTGGTCCCAGAGGCGCAGGGTCGCGACCTGGACCATGCGGTTGTAGGCGCGGGCGGTGTCGGCCCAGGTTTCGCCCTTGTTGGTCATGGAGAGATTGGCGGGCATGTACATGTTGGCGCCGCCGAGTTCATTCATGGCGGTTTCGAAGGCCATGCGCGTGCGGGTGGATTCGTAGACGAAGAGCAGGCCCTGGGTCATGCCCTCGCAGAGGCGGAGATAGGTTTTGTCGCGCTTGTTGTCGCGGAACCACTGGGCGAGGTCGAGGAGGCCGGTGACTTCGGCGGCGGTGAGTTCGCCGATGTGGCGCAGGCGGCGGCCCTTTAGTGAATCGATCAGGTCCATGTGATCCTCCGTGGGTTGGTGGCGGAGGATAGCTTGGTTGGGGGGTGGGTGCAATGGCAGGGTGTGCCGTGGGTGGGGCGGAATTCACCACGAAGATCACCAACGGCACGAGGATTGGGTTTTGTGCAGACCTGCGAGGGATTCGCGCAGATGACAAGCAACCACAAAAAAACCTGCGGCGTGGTGAAGAAATTCTGTTGCAGGCTCCATCAATAAGTGGGAATATATCCCACAGTATGAGAACGGCGAATGTGGTACGACGGATGCTTATGCAGATCGGAGCCATGCGTCATGGAAACATCACCAGAAGTTGAGCGACCGATTTGGCGAAGCGAGGGTGGTTTCGCAACGGCGGCTCGCCATACACAACTCCGTTGGGGGGCGCCGTTGATACTCACGGCGGTGTTATATCTCGCGCCGATGAAGCGCGCGCGGGGGGAAGAGCGTCTCGACCTGAAGACGCTGTACTACCAGGAGGATGGCGGGCGGATTCAAGTGATTGCTCCCAGCGCGCAACTGGAGAAAGAGCTGACATCGACCCTGACGATCCGCGTGGATGGGATCTATAATGCCATTTCGGGAGCAACGCCAACGGGCGCGCCCCCGCCGCTGGAGACGACGGCATTTGAAACCATTGTGATTCCGGCGCCGGCGGTGCGGGATGATGGGGGTGATGATCGAGAGCCGACGGGGGGTGGTGGAGAGCGAGACGACGTGGGGGAGGATCGAGGGGAGGATCGAGGGGAGGATCGTGGCGAACGTGGGGAGCGACGGGTGACAGCGTCACGATCCAAACAGGCGAAGCAACCCACCTATTTTGCAAAAGCGGGGGCCACGCCCGCGCCAGGAGGGGGCGGCGGTGGCGGTGGCGGTGCGACCACGTCGACTGGCGGCGGAAGCGGCACCACGGCGGCGCCAAGTTCGGGTGGCGGCGGTGCGACCAGCACGACGCGGGCGATTACCGAAACCACGGCCAACACTGAAGTCCCGAAGCAGGAAATTGAAGATGCGCGCACGGCGTTCAACCTTGAGCTTTTGAAGCGGCTCGGGCGGCACACCGCGTCGGGCATGATCTCCTACAGTTCGGAGAGTGACTATGAGTCGTGGGGGTTGGCGTTGCGGGACGCGGTCGACTTCAACCAGAAAAATACGACGTTGATAGTTGGTGGCGCGGTGAATCTTGACAAGGTGGATGCGTACTTCCTGACGCCCAACTGGCAGGACAAGACCGCCTACGACGCGATGGTGGGGCTGACCCAGGTGTTGGACCGCAAGACGCTGGCCACGGTGAACTTCACCTATGGGACTGTGAACGGGTATTTGGCCGATCCGTACAAGGTGGCGGAGGTGAACGGGGTGACCGTTCCCGAACAGCGTCCCGACAGCAAGAACAAGCAGATTCTCTATACGGCCTTGACGCGGGCCGTGGAGACGTTGAAGGGCAGCGCCGAGGTATCCTACCGGTTTTACAGCGACACATTTGGCATCACGGGCAACACGGTGGGGCTGGCCTGGTATCAAAAGTTGGGTGGGCATTTCGTGTTGAGACCGGCGGTGCGCTACTACACGCAAACGGCGGCGGATTTTTACGCGGTGCGCTTCAGTGGGGCGCCGGAGTTTTACAGCTCGGACTATCGCGTGTCCGCCTTCGATTCGACAGATTATGGACTCAAGTTGATCTGGATGCCGAGCGAGCGGGTTTGGTTTGACGTTGATGTGGAGCGGTACGCGCAGGAGGGGCAGGACGGGGTGACGGTGCAGGATGCGTATCCGGCGGCGACCTACATCATCTTTGGGTGCCGGGTATGGCTATGAATGGCGGAGTGGAAGCGTGGAAGGGTGGAAGGGGGCGGGTGTCGGGGTTCAGGTGTCAGGTTTCAGGAAAGAATGTGAAGGTGACGGGATGCCGATGAACGAGACGGAGGACAGGCTGCTGGCGCGCATGTCGGGGCGGGCGATGGATGCGCATGAGGGGTATTACGACATGCGCTTTGTGTGCATGGGGACGGAGAACCGGATTGCGTTTGCGGCGGAAACGCGGGGGAGGGCGGTCGCGTTCCGGGACGAATGTCTGCGGTGGCTGGCGAGATTTGAGGCCACCTACTCGGTATTTTTGGACGACAGCCTGATTTCGCGGATCAACCGCGAGGCGTGGCGTGACTGGGTGGCGATTGATGCGGACACGGAGCAGATTTTTGCGATTTGCGACTGGCTGCATTGGAAGACACGGGGGGTGATGGATCCGACGATGGGCCCGCTGCTCACGTTGTGGGACTGGCGGGTGCCGCACGCGGAATTGCCGGATGTGGGGGCGATTGCCGATGGGCTGACGCGGGTTGGCTGGAAGAAGGTGCAGCGCAGCGGGGGGCGGGTTCGCTTTGCCGTGGAAGGCATGCTGGTGGACTTGGGGGGAATCGGCAAAGAGTTCGCCGTCGATCGGGTGATCACGCTCGCCGCGCGGCACAACATTACGAACATCCTGGTGGATCTTGGCCATGACATCCGCGTGGCGGGGATGCCACCGGAAGGCGGGGCGTGGCGGCTGGGACTGGAGCATCCGGATGCGCCGGGGCGATGCTGGGGCGGGGTGGTGTTGACGAACGAGGCGCTGTGCGGCTCGGGCAATTATCTGCGGTTTTTCGAACGTGGCGGCGAGCAGTTCGGGCACATTCTGGATCCGCGCAACGGGAGGCCGGTGAACAACGGTTGCCGGGCGGCATGGGTGATCGCGCCGACGGCGACGGAAGCCGGGGCGCTTTCGACGGCGGCGTTGATTCTGGGGGTTGAAGAGGGCATGCGGTTGATCGATGAAACGTATCAAGCGGCGGGATGCATCTGGTGCGGGGACAAACTGCATCAAACACGGAGGTTTGCAAACCATGTGGCGGAAAATGAAGCGGTGCGGGCTTAACAGCCCGTTGAAAAACCCATCCGTTGAGAACGGACACGCCTTACGGCGTTACTACGAACGGTTTTTCCTGGGGGTCCTCACGTTTGTAGTAAAGCCCGTGAAGGTTGCTTCCCATATTCAACGGGCTGGTAAGTGGGGGCTGGCGCTCATTATTTGGGCGGGTTGCGTGGTCACGGCGGCGGCGGGGTGGAAGGTCACCGACCGACTGCCGGATCTCAAGGGGAAGGGGTTGGAGGGGCGTGTGCCGGAACTTGCGGGGCAGGTGGTGCTGGTGGATTTTTGGGCATCGTGGTGCGGGCCTTGCAAGAAGTCGTTTCCGGAACTGGAGGCACTGTACAAGGAGTATGGGGCGAAGGGGCTGGTCGTGCTGGGCGTCAATGTGGACGACAGTGCGGAGGCGATGCAGGAGTTTTTGGACAAGCATCCGGTGACGTTTCCGATGGTGCGTGACGCGCAGCACAAGATTGCCGCGCAGGCCAGCATTGAGGGGATGCCGTCGAGTTATGTGATTGATCGCAAGGGCGTGATTCGTGCGGTGCACTCCGGGTTTCATGGCGAGGAAACGGTGAAGGCGTACCGGGAGGAAATTGAACGGCTGCTGAAGGAGTGAGGAAGGAGCGCACCATGATTTTTCGATGCATGGCGTTGTTGGTGATGCTGGGGGGAATGCTGGCTGGCGTGGGATGCACGGCGGTGCAGCCGTGGGAGCGTGGAACGCTGGCGGAATACGGCATGCGGGCGGATCGCGATCCGCTGGCCGACGCGGAGTACGAGCACGTCTATTTTACGCGCGAAGGGGCGTCGGGCGGGCGGGGCGTGGGCGGCGGGGGGTGCGGGTGTAATTGACGCGGAGTGAACCGCAGAATATCGAACAAGGATTGATGAACGGCGAAATTGGAATCCCTTGGGACGTGTCGATAAATGCGGCTCGGCGCAGCCTCGCCCTCCAAGGTAAAAGACGGCATTTCTCTTTTCGTTAGAACCAAGTCAGGCTTTGAAGAAGTCGCGGATGGTGGTGACGACGGCGCGGGCTTGGGGGTCGGTGACTTCGGGGTAGATGGGGATGGCGAGGGATTCGGCGGCGGCGCGTTCGCTTTCGGGGCAACTTCCGGGTTTGTAGTTCAGGTAGGCGAAGCATTCCTGCAGGTGCAGTGGGACGGGGTAATAGATTTCGTTACCGATGTGGTGCTTGGTCAGGAAATCACGCAAGGCATCGCGGCGCGTGGTGCGGATCACGTACTGGTTGAAAATGTGGCGGGATTGGGCGACGACGGGCAATTGCAGGTCGTGCGTTGACAGGCCGGCCTCGGCGAAGAGACGGCTATAGCGTTGCGCGTTGGATTGGCGGGCGACGGACCAGGCGTCCAAGTGTTTCAACTTCGCGTGGACTACCACGGCTTGCAGGGCATCCAGGCGGAAATTTCCGCCGATGATCTTGTGATAATACTTCGGATGCGCGCCGTGGTTGCGCAGCATCGCGAGGCGTTCCGCGCGGGCGGGGTCCTGGGTCACGACCATGCCGCCGTCGCCTGCGCCGCCGAGGTTTTTCGAGGGGAAGAAGGAAAAGCAACCGTAGTGGCCGATGGAGCCGGCGCGGCGGCCCTTGTACTCGGCGCCGATGGCCTGGGCGGCGTCTTCGATCACGATCAGGTTATGGCGGCGGGCGATTTCCATAATGGGATCCATCTCGGCCATCTGGCCATAGAGATGCACGGGCATGATCGCGCGGGTCTTTGGCGTGATGCGGGACTCGATCAGGGCGGGGTTGATGTTGAAGGTGGCGGGATCGATGTCCACGAAGACGGGGGTGGCGCCGAGGCGCGCGATGCAGCCGCCGGTGGCGAAAAACGTGTAGGGCGAGGTGATGACTTCGTGGCCGGGGCCGATATTTTCGGCCATGAGGGCGATCAAGAGCGCATCGGTGCCGGAGGAGACGCCGATGGCGTGGGCGCACTGGCTGTAGGCGGCGATGTCGCGCTCGCATTCGGCGATGCGCGGGCCGCCGATGAAGACCTGGGATTCGAGGACGGCGAGGACGGCGGATTCCACCTCGTTGCGGATGGTGGCGTATTGGGCTTTGAGGTCGAGGAGGGGGACGTTCATGGGGGG
>CAMFEP010000042.1 GCA_945949405.1 Kiritimatiellales bacterium | reverse complement strand
ACCGCGTCCGGAGGCCGCGGTCCACCTCGGATCAAAACAGAAAATGGAGAATCGTAAACGTCACCCGGGAAGAATGCGGAGGAGATGGGCGGGGCCGTTGAGGGGTTCGAGGTAGCACCCGCCGCAGGCGGCGGGGATGAGGCAAGTCGTGCCGGCTGGCACGGACACTGATTGACCGCCGGCAGTGATGCGGACTTCGCCGGAGATGACAAACACGATATTGCATCCATCAGAATAGCGGGCCAGCGCGGTGTAGTCTGACAGGTGCAGGCGATCCACGCGAAAATAGGGGCATGCGATCAGCCGTTCGCTGGTCAGTTCGGGGCGATTCTCCAAAGGCGTGGGGTGGAGGCGCGTGTCGGACTGGTCGTCCCAGCGAATCACCTCGAGTGCCTGTTCGAGATGCAGCTCGCGCGGCTTGCCATCCGGGCCGACGCGATCCCAATCATGCAGGCGGTAGGTGGTGTTGGAATTTTGCTGTACTTCCAAAATAAGGCAACCTTCGCCGATGGCATGCACGCACCCACCGGGAATAAAAACGGCGTGTCCGGCGGCGACGGGTACGACCTGAAGCAGGGACTCCACATTGTGTTCGGCGAGGGACGCGCGCATGACGTCCGGCGTGGCGCCGGGGCGGAGGCCGGCGTATAGGCAGGCGCGGGGGGCGGCATCCAGCACCACCCACATTTCGGTTTTGGGTTCACCGCCACGGAGGGCGGCGGTGGCGTTGTCCGGATGCACCTGCACGCTTAAACGCTCGCGCGCATCGAGGATTTTGATCAAGAGGGGAAATGGGCCCTCGGGCGCGGCGGGTCCGAGGATTTCGTGGCGGCGTTTTTGCACGAGTGCGCCGAGGGTCGTTCCCGCGAGGGGGCCATTGGCGACGAGGCTCATGCCCTCCGGGCGGTCGGCCAGTTCCCAGGATTCCGCGCAGGTGTACAAGGGCGGGAGGTGGTTGCGGAAGCGCTCGCGGATGCGGTGGCCGCCCCAGAGGTATTGTTTATACAGGGGGGTGAAGAGCAGGGGGTAGAGGTCGGTGGGCATGTGGCAATGTCACCAATCCCCGGCGCCGAGTGCAAGCCGGAAGGTTAGCAGGACTATCCCCAGTTTTTGTGCAACAACGGAAGCGGTGTGCGTTTGCCATCGGACGCCATAGCGCCGAAACGGCGCTATGGCGGGTAAAAATTTTGAGGACCTGACAGGCGCGGAATCCGAGCTCATACACAGATTCGTAAGCAACAATGGAGACTGTGATGGCAAAGAAGGCTTGATCGTGAATCGCGGGGGTGTTAACCGTATTTCCATGACCACGCGCCTGATTTTATTGTCTGTGCTGGCCGCACTTGGGGTGGGGTGCACGACCATTTATAGTGAGGGGCCGGTTGACGAAGAGGCGGCCCAGGAGCAATTGGTGATCCAGAACCTCCAAAAGCAGGTCAGTCGCCTACAGGAGAAGGTCAACGAGATGGATGCGCAGCGCCAGGATCTTTATCAGCGCATGGAGGTGTTGGAAGGAAATTTGCAGACCGCGCGCCAGGAACAACAGGAGCGCGTTGCGGCGATGGAGCGTGGCTTGAGTTCCGTCGAGGCCTCCCGTCAGCGTGACCGTGACGACGTCATCAACAAGGTGACCGATCTGGTGAAGACCACGAGCAGCAGTCGTGCGCGCACGGCGGACGGGTATGAGCATGTCGTGCAGGCCGGCGAGACGCTTTCCGCGATTGCCGCAGCTTACAATGTGAAGTCGTCGGCGATCATTGAAGCCAACAGTCTGAAAAATCCCAACAGCCTGCGAGCCGGGCAAAAGTTGTTCATTCCGGAATAGGCAAGCGCCACGGAATTCCCGCCTCGCTGCCCCGGGGGAACACCACCATGGTCATGGTGGCATGCGCCGCCGGCAAGGCGGTCAGAAGCGACGGCGAGGGCGGGGCAGGGGCCGAGGGCGCAGCCAGGGGCGGCTTCGCGGCGCGCAAATCCTCCAGCAAATCGACGACGATCCCCAGATCTGACGACAGGGACGGCACGACCTGTTGCACCGATTGCAAATCGGCGTTCAATTCCTGGTTGCGTTTTTCCAGCACGGATAATTGCTGCTGCAATGCATCGATCGTATTCTGGTGATTATTCAGCGCGTGCTGTTGTTTTGCCGTGGCGCCCTTGACCTGCTTACGCAAGGAGGCCGCCTCGGATGCCGCCGCCTGTGCCAGTTTCTGGACCTGTTTCTCGGCGGCGGCGCGGGTCTTCCCGGATTTGGCTTGTTCATCCTGAACCATCTGCAAATCGGAGGCCACGTCGCCGAGATCGCGGGTGACGTTATGATAGAGCGCGAGGCCGACCGCCACACCCGCGCCCACCACGGCGGCGAGGGCGATCACAAAGATACAGGTGACCATGATCAGATGCTGGCGCGCGCGGCGCCGCTCGGCTTCCAGGAATTGCTGGAAGGCTTCCAGCACGGGAAACTCGCCGGCCATGCGCCGTTCCAGTTTGCCGCCAAACCGCGACGAGGCCTGCAGGCTGACGACCTTGGGCGGGATGTGATCGGGCGGGTTTACTTCAGGCGTTGCATCCATGACGGCGTCCTGAACATGGTCTTTTTGGTGGGTTCATCGGGTGGCAGCGGACCGCCATCCGGCGTGGATGGCGCGGTGGGCATGGGCGGAATGTCATCCTCGCCGATGGCCTTGGCGGCGGCCTGTTCATCGCGCGAACGTTGCTGCCACTGGGCGAGTTCGCGCTGGGCGGCCTTCTCGATTTCCTGCATCCGCTGGCTGGATTCGGTTTCCGCCGGTGATTCCGGGAGCACGACTGATAGGGGTGCCGCCGCGCGCGCCGTGGGAAGTTCCACCGCCGTGGGTGCGGCCGGCTGGGCCTCCAGGCGTGCACGCAGGACCGGCCGGCGCGTTTCCAGGGTGGCGGACGGGGTGGGGGAAGGCGTTGCCGCCACGTGCTGTGCGGGCGTGGGTGCGGCCACGGTGGCCCTGCGTTGCGCGGCCAGATCGCGGGCCTGGGACAATTCGCGTTGCTGGGCGAGTTCGCGCTGGCTTTGATCGAGACGGGTTCCGAGCGAGCGCAGCTCCTGCTGCAACTGCTCGGCGCGCCGGGTGAGGATCTGCTCCTTCTGCTTCCAGCGGGTGATCTCGTCCTCCTGCAGTTTGACCTGTTGCTTGGCCTGTTGTTCCTTCTGGCGCAGGACGCCGGTGATATCCTGGACCTGCTTCTTGAGCGCCAATAATTCGACCTCGCGCTTGCGGCGCTGCTCGCGCTCCTCGTCGTAAAACTTCTTCTGTTGCAGGAGCCGCACGGACATGGCTTCGCGCTCCTGCTGGGCCTGTTCGATGCGCTGCTGGAGATCCTCGATCTTGAGGCGGTTGCGCTCCTGTTCGTCCTCGTGCAGGATCTTGCGCTGCTCGGTCTCCTGGGCGGACTGCTCCAACTGGCTGCGCAGGGCATGCTGCTCCTGCTGCATTTGCGCCACCTGATTTTCGAAATCCTGGATGCGCTGCTGGCTGCGCTGCTGTTCCTCGGTGAGGAGCGTGCGCTGGTGATCCATGTCCTGCAATGCCTGCTCGAGTTTGAGACCCATCGTGCTCAAATCCTGCTGCGCCTGGTTGAGCCGTCCGATCAATTCGGAATGTTCGCTCTGCACCTTTTCCTCAGTTACGAGCAGGGTGGACTTTTCGAGGGCCAGTTGTGATTCGAGCAGCTTGGCGTGCTCTTCGGATTCGCGGAGGAGGCTGCGCTGCTGGGCCATTTCCTGTTCCAGCTGCTGCCGGCGGGCCGATTCGTCCTCCAAGAGTTCCTTCTGGTTGTTGAGATTTTCATCGCGCTCGGTGGCGAGGGTACGCTGTTCCTGGAGCTGGCTCTGAAACTGGGTGAGTTCCTGTTCGCGTGACCGGCGCAACTTCTGCTCATCCTGCAAGCCGCGGCGCAGGCGTTCGAGTTCCTCCAGGCGCTGCTGGGTGCGGGTGCGTTCCGTTTCGCCGACGCGCTGGGCCTGTTGTAATTCGGTGTTGAGGTTACGGATTTTTTCGTGCGTCTCCGTCATCAGGTTCTGGAGGGCCAGTTCGCGTTTTTCGCCTTCAAGCTGCTGCGCTTCGAAGAGCTTCTGCAATTCCAGGAAATCCTGCTCCTTCTGGCGGGCGCGATTGGCGGCGTCGTCGTGGGCCGTGCGTTCGCGATCCAGTTCGGACTTGAGTTCGTCGTGCTCCTTCTGGAGGGCCCCGGCCTGGGCCATGCGCTGGGCTTCCGTTTGCGACAATTGTTCGCGGGCGGACTCCACCAGTTGCTTATTGCGCTGGGCCTCGTCCCGTGCCTGCTGCAGGGCGGAGGTGAGGGCCTCCAATTTCTGGCTGGACTGTTCGAGGCGTTGATTGAGGAGGCGCTCCCGGTCCTTGCTGCCGAGTTCGAGATCGACGCGCAGGGTTTTTTCCTGGTCGGCGGCACCCTGGACGGACTGCAACTGTGAGGCGAGGCCGTCGCGTTCCTCGCGCATACGCTGGATCTGGTCCTGCAACTGGTCGAGGGCATCCTGGGCTGTGCGCTGCGCCTGGCGGTGCAAGTCGGTGAGCTGTTCCAGTTCCTCGGTGCGACGCAGCAGGGAGTCGCGGGCAGTGGCCTCGCGCATTTCCCAATCGCGCAGCAATTGTTGCATTTCTGCTTTTTCGAGGGCCATGCCTTCGAGGGCGCTGGCGTGGGTGCTCTGGGACTGGCGCTGATCCCAATCCAACTGGTCGAGCTTTTCGGTGGCATGGCGGAGCTGGAGTTGCAACTCGGTGAGCTGGCGGGCCTGGTCCTGCTCCTGCTGGCGTGCGGATTCGACGGCCTGTTCGTACATCGCCTGCTGGTTGGCGAGTTCCTCCTCCTTCTGGCGCGCATCGCCGAGGGCATCCTCGCGCAGCTTGTTGCTTTCCTCGAGCTTCAGCTCGGCATCGTTGAGGGTGCGGGTGGCGTTGCGATACTCCTCCTGCAATTGATCCAGGCGTTGGAGGAGTTCGCTATCCGTCTTCTGGCTGCGCTCCTGCAACTCGCGCACGGTGTCGCGCTGGGTTTCCAGCTCCTCGCGGGCCTTGGCCAGATCCACGGACATGCCCTCGCTGGCGGTTTTGGCGGCGGCGTGCGTGTCCTGCAACTCATCCAGGCGCGTGCGGTACTGGCGCACTTCCGATTCGTATTGTTCCTGCTGCGCTTCCAGACGCTGGCGCAGCACGCCCAGTTCCTGCAGGGCTTCGCGCCGGCGGCGGAACAACTCGCGCCGCGTTTCAAAATCGTCACCCACCATGTCGCGCATTTCCTGCAGGCGCACATGCACGTTTTTTTCGCGCTCGTCGAAGACAGAGCGAACCTGGCGCAGGAGGGCACGGTCACCTTCCAATTGGGCGGTAATCCCGTCCGTTTCCTCGACGAGGATTTCTTTGATGTCCTCCACCTGGCGGCGCTGCTCATCCGTTTGCCGGGCGCTTTCCTGGCGCAGGTGCGAGGAGACGTCGCGTTCCGCGTTGAGTTCCGCGCGCGTGTGGCCCAATTCGGATTGGGTGGCGGCGTACTGGCCTTCGCTGAATTCCAGGCGTTGGCGCAGGTCCGCGCGCTCCGCATTGAATTGTGCGTCGTTGTGGCGCGCGGCCTCCTCCGTGCGCGCGAGTTCGCGGCGCACGTTTTCCAATTCGGCGCCCGTCTGCTGCAACTGGCCGCGCAAGTCGGCGATGTTGCCCTGCAGTTCGGCTTCGCGCTGTTGCGCGGTTTCGCGCGTGCCGCCGTGGCTGGCGCGTTCCTGTTCGAGCGTGCGGGACGTTTCGTCGAGTTGGGCCTGGGTTTCGGTGAGGCGACCGCCGAGGTCCTCGATCTGCTGGCGCAGCTGGGCTTCGACCGTGGCGAGCGTCGAGGCCAGCGATTGCGCCTGACGCTGTTCCTCGTGCAACTGGTTGCGGGTGTCTTCCAGGGCGCGGTGGGTGGCCTCCAGTCCGGCCTCATGGGCGGCGATTTGCGAGCGTAGTTCGTCCTGCAGGCTCTGACTGTGCGCCTGGTGCTCCTGGGCCGACTGGCCGGCGTGGGAGAGTTGTTCCTGCAGCGTCTGAAGCGTGCGTGCGCTTTCCTCGGCGCCGAGCCGAAGTTGTTGGCCCTGTTCTTCCAGTGCCTGCTGGGTCTGGGCCGCGCGATCCAGATCGAGGCGGTGCTGCTCCTGCAGGCGTTCGAGCTGGCTGGTGAGGTCAGCGATCGTGGCGCCGGTGGACTCGAGTTGGGTTTCGAGGGTGACGCGATGGCTGGCGATGTCTGCGTGCTGGCGCTCGAGGTCGCCGAGGCGGGCGTGCAGTCCGCTCAACTCATCGCGTGACTGTTGGAGTTCGGCGGTGGTGCGCTCGTAGGCATTTTGCAGGCGTTGGGCATGTTCGGCGGCATCGTGCCATTCGGCATCCATGCGTTCGCGCTCGCGCGTGGCTTCTTCGATCGTGGCGCGGGCGGCCTCGAGCTCACGGCCGGTGGCCGCGAGTTGGGAATCGGTCTGGTTCGCGCGGGCTTCGGCGGCGGCGCGCGCCTGATCGAGCGCATCCGCATGCTGATTGGCGCTGTTGAGTGTTTGACGGGTCGCGTCCAGTTCGTGGCCGAGGGCGGCGAGCTGGTTTTCCGCCTGGTGCGCACGGGCTTCGGTTGACCCGCGGGTTTGTTCGAGGTCGTGGGCGTGCTGGTTGGCGGCGTCGAGTGTGGCGCGGATTTGGGAGAGTTCGTTCGTGGTCCGTGCCAGTTCGTCCTGCAAGCGGGCGATCTCGCCCTGCCACTGACGGGCCAGTTCGGCGGCGGTGCGTTGATCGGCTTCAAGCCGCTCGCGTTCGCGGGTGGCGAGTTCGAGGGCGGCGCGCGCTGTGCCGAGGTCGTGGCCGAGGGAGGCGACTTGCTCGTCGGTGTGATAGGCGCGGGCTTCGGCGGCAGCGCGGGCCTGGTCGAGCGATTGGGCCTGCTGGTTTGAGATCTCGAGTGTGGCGCGGGTTTCGGCAAGTTCAGATTGGAGGCGCTCGACTTCGCCTAGCAACTGCTGGGCCAGGGCCGCGGCGTTACGCTGTTCGGCGGCGAGTTGCTCATGGTTGCGGGTGGCCGTTGCGAGTGCCGCATGCGCGGCGTGGAGTTCCTGGTCTTTTGCCGCGCGCTGGGCTTCGAGTTCGCTGGCGCGCGATGTGTCGGCGCCGCGGGCCTGCGCGAGCTGGTCGGCGAGGGCGGCGGCCTGGGCTTCGAGATGGCGGGTGCGGCCGAGGAGGCGTTCGACGCCCGACTCGGTCTGTTGCTTCTCGTGTTGAACGCGTTCGGTGGCGAGGCGGGCCTGTTCGAGGTCGCGGCTGGCCTGGGCGGTCTGGGCCTGGGCCTGGGCCAACTCGGATTCGAGCTGCTGGACGCGTTGGCCGGCCTGGGAGTCGGTGGTCTGCAGGCGGGCCTGTTCGGCGGCGAGGGCGGCGCGCAGGTGGGTCAGCTCGGCTTCGGCCTGCTGCACATGGGTGTCAAACTCCTCGGAATGGGCCTGCAGCTGGCTCTGCAGCGCCTGGGTCTGGGCTTCCAGGGCGGCGGCCTGCTGGCGGGTTTCGTCGTAGGCGCGTTGTGCCTGGGCGAGTTGATCGGCGGTTGCGGCGGCCTGGCGCTGGAGTTCACCGACTTCGCTTTGGAGGGTTTCCACATGGGCCTGGGATTCGCCCTGGGTGGCGGAGAGCTGCGCGCGCAGGCTTTCGACCTCGGCGGTGGCCTGATCGAAGGTGGCCTGGAGGTGCGCGACCTGGCGCTGATGGGCGTCGGCTTCGGCGCGCAGTTGTTCGAGTTCCTGAACGAGGGTTTGTTCCTTGCCGGAGGCGTGGTCGCGCAGGGCGTTATAATCCTGGGTGCGCTGCTGCAAGTGGGTCTGGGCGTCCTGCAATTCCGCTTGCAGGGTGGCGGCGGACTGGATGGCTTGCTGAAGGCGGGCATTGAGATCGTGCTCGCGCTGTTGGTGTTCGGCGCGGGCGGTGGTGAGTTGGGATTCGGTATCGGCGGCGCGTTGCGTCAGGCTTTGCACGTTGTGCTGGGCGTTGTGGGCCTGTTCCTGGGCGGCTTGCTGGAGGGAGGCCAGTTCGGCCTTGCTCGCGTTATGTTCCTGTTCCAGGGCGGAAAGTTTTTCGGCCTGGGACTGCGCGAGGTCCTCGAGTTCCGCAATGCGCCGGGAGAGGCTGGGATCGGTTTGGGATGTGGCGGTCTGGCGTTCGAGATTCGTGCGGGCGGTGTGCAGCGTTGTGGCGGTTTCCGCAGCCTGCTTGCGCAGTTCCTCGACTTCACGCTGGAGGGCGGTTTCGCGGTCGCTGGATTGTTTTTTAAGCGCGTCGATGGCGGTGGTCTGGCGCTGCAACTCATCACGGGCCTCGGCCACGTGCTGTTGCGCGTCGTGCGATTCCTGGGAGAGCTTCTCCACCATGCGGGTGAATTCGACCTCGCGTCTGGCCAGTTCCTGGCGTTTCTGTTCGGCGGACTTGGCGGTTTTATCCGACTCGAGCCAATCGACTTCACGCCGGGCCTGGGCGGCCTTGGATTCCTGGAGCTGTTTTTCGGCGGCCTTCAACTGGTTTGCGAGGGTGCTGCTGCGGTCCTCGAGTTCCTTCACGCGCTGCTTGAGGCCGTGGGACTCCTTTTCGGTCTGCTTGCGATAGGTGTCGTGGCGTTCGACCTGTTCGCGTTCCGTGGTGCGGGCTTTTTGCAGGGCGTCGCGGGCGGCCTGCGCATGCGCTTCCAATTCGGCGACGCGTTTGGCGAGGGCTTCCTGTTTCTTCTGCTCTTCCACGGCGGGGGCGCCACCGAGGATTTCGGCCTCGCGGGCGGAGACGATTGTGGTTTCGCCGGTGCGCTGGTTTTGGAGCTGGGCGTCGACATCGACGGTGCCGTCGGCGACGAGATCGGCGAGGGCGCGCAGGTTGATGGGGCCGAAGAGGGTGTCGTCGGCGAGTTCCACGACCCAGTCCATGGCGAGGGCGGGGATGGTATCCGCGGGGACCCAGGCGGTCTGGTCGCGGGAGACCTGGTTACCGGGGGCGATGCGGCCCTGTTCGGCCCAGCCGACGAGGTCGGATTCGAGGACGGGGCCGAAGGTTGATCCGTCATCGATGCGCAGGTACCAGCTTGGAGGAGGGCTGGGTGGGGTGGCGGGAGGGGAGGCGGGCTTCTTTTGGGCGGACGATTTGGCGGCTGTCATGCAAAATCCTCACTCGGGTCGGGCGGTCGTTCGTGGGCAATGGAAAACGGTTGTCTATAGCAGAGCGGGGGCGGGAGCGTCAAGGAACGGCGGGGGAATATGGGGCGGGAATTGGCCCCCGCAGCAGGGCGAAACGCACGCTGCGGGGCAGGCGCAAAATGGCGCGGGACGTGACGGAGATTTAACAGAAGATCGCGCTTTTTCGCTGATCCATTATTCCGCTTGACGCCCCCCCGCCAAGTTATAGAGTGGGCGTCAGAAGGAGCGTTCATGCAAGGTGGGGCAACTGTCGGCTGCGGACATGATGGCGTGAATATTCACGCAACGCTGCCTTCCAAATCCGATTTTACCCCCCCCGCAAGCACCGTGCCAAATCGCGTCTGAAGTCCACGCTTTTCGCTGTTTTGCTGGTTTCTGCCGCATCACCCCGCGCCCGCGCCGTTGACACGGACGGCGACGGCATGGCGGACGATTACGAAATTCGCTTCCAGCTCGATTCCACCAATGCCGCGGATGGAGCCTACAACGACGACAGCGACGGGCTTGTCAACAGCAACGAGGCGGCACTCGGCACGGACCCGTGGATTCCTGACACGGATCGCGACGGTTTTCGTGATGACGCGGACAGCAACCCGGTCAGCCGTGTCGTGATCACCTGGGGCGAGCCGCTCTATTCATACTCCAACGAGTATTTTTACACCGGCCCGCCTTGGTGGCTCGGCGCCTGGAAAGAAGGCGGCGACTGGACCACAAATTCCATCGCCGCATGGCGCGCCCCCGCCAGCTTGAGCAACGACTTTGGCAACCTCCTGATTGCCGTCGACCGCCTGCTCCTGACCAACGACGCCCGCCTCCACACCACCTTCCGCGGCAGCACCGGCGCCACGCTCTACGTCGACCTCGACGGCACCAATGGCTGGACCCTGGCCACCAACCTCTTCGGCAACCTCATCACTGCCCCCGACACGGACCTGTCTACCAACGTTTCCATCCCCTTCGCGCAAAACTCCGACGCCGCCATGATCCGGCTGCGCCGCGGCACCGGCGAAATTTCCGTCTATGAAAACCTGCTCTACGTCGACGAAGACAGTGATGGCCTCGACGCCGAACAGGAAACACAACTGGGGACTTCCGACTTTTCAACCGACTCCGATGCCGACGGCATCAATGACTCCACCGAAGTTCTGCGCGGCACCGACCCAGCCGATGACCAAAGCAGCAACATCATGATCTGGGTCAATGACGCCTCGGGAAGCGACGCCCACGACGGCTACGGCCAGACCGTCAGCGCCGGGCACGGCCCCAAGAAAACTATCCATGGCGGCATCGGGGCCGGACTCAACGGCGACACCATCGTGATCGCGGCCGGAACGTACCAGGACGAAGCCAGCATATTTGCATCAGGGAACAAGCATCTCACCTTCCAATCGTCGGGAAGCGTGATCGTGAAGTAGTTGGACGCGCCAGGGAGAACGACCATGAGAAGTGCATTTCGGTGTATCAAAATCCTGCCGCTGGTGGTGTGGCTGATCGCGAGCATCTGCCGCGCCGGCGACTACGCCTTTGAGGGCAATGTCAACGTCACCACCAACTTCGCGGTGGGCGCCACGGCGGTCCCCACCAACGAACCGCCCGGTTCCGCCTACGTGGCCGGTAACCTGAACGTCACCGGGACCAACACGGCGGCGGCATTTGTGGGCGATGGGGCGGGGTTGACCAATCTGCCCTGGTCCTTTGGGGAAGGTTTTACCGACACCGGAAGCATGGCGGTTGGCAGCAATGTCACCGCATCCGGGACCAACAGCCTGGCCCAGGGAAAAAATGCCACCGCCAACGGCAACTATTCCAGCGCCCAGGGAATCGATGTCACCGCGCTGGGTCTCGCCTCCCACGCCGAAGGGCAGGGAACCATCGCCACCGTGGCGGGCACCCATGCGGAAGGGCAGGAGACCCAGGCCGGCAACGATACGCAGGACGGCGGTTGGTTTGCCCATGCGGAAGGGCGCCGCACAAGGGCCATTGGTGATTTTTCGCATGCCGAGGGCGATATGAACGAAGCTTCCGGCGAAGCCTCCCATGCCGAAGGCAATGATACGGTAGCCTCCGGGATCACCGCCCACGCGGAAGGCTTTTATACGACGGCCTCTGGGTTTGGGGCCCATGCGCAAGGCGGGAACACGGAGGCACCTGGACACTTTTCCCACGCGGAAGGCCGAAAAACCAAGGCCTCGGGCGCGTATTCCCATGCCGAAGGCTCTGGCAACCAGGACGGCACCGAATGGACGATCAGCGAAGCCGCAGGGGACAACTCGCATGTGGAGGGCCATGCCACCTACGCCTCCGGTTTTGCCTCGCATGCGGAAGGCGACTGGTCGCAGGCGCAAGGCGACGCGGCGCATGCCGAGGGCCTCAACACCTTTGCAATCGGCATCTACTCCCACGCCGAAGGCGATGGCAGTACCGCCGACGGCCATGCTGCACATGCGGAAGGAGGCTATACCCATGCGGGGAATTCGTTTACGCATGCCGAAGGCGTTTCCTCCGAAGCCAGCGGGTATGCCGCCCATGCCGAGGGCGGCGGCACGGTGGCCTCGGGCGATTATGCCCACGCCGCCGGACAGAACGCCAATGCAGCCAATGCCAACAGCTTCGTCTGGTCCGACGGCGAATCCATCGCCAGCGACGCCGACGGGCAATTCACGGTACACGCCAGCGGCGGCATCCGGCTTTTGGGTGGCGCGATTTCCGGCGACGGATCAGGACTCACCAACCTTCCGCTACCCGAGAATGGCGCGGGCTCCTTCGATCAACTGATCGCGCAACAACTTTTCCTTGGGGGCATCAGTCCTCCGGTAAACGAAGACTTTGCGCACTTCCCCATGAATGACGACGCGCAGGATACGCAGGTCACGGATGCTTCCGGAAACGGAAACAATGGGGTTCTGCAAGGTGGACACACGACGGAAGATCGGCACGTACCGGGCGTGGTGGGGGGTGCTCTGGATTTAGACGGTTCCTCCGATAAGATCAAAATACCTGACGCGGTGGCCACGGCGATGCGTGAGGCTGGCACCGGCACGCTGGCCACGTGGTTCCGGCCCGACAACATACCCGGCTTTGCGCCAATTTTGGGCATTGCGGGTGGTGGATGCTGGGAAGGGGTGGTTCTGGCGTTCGGCACAGACCGTGGCGGCTATGGCATTTATTTTGACAACTTCGCGAACTGCGGCGGCGCGCCATACATCCAGACTAAATACAATGTCGGCCATAATTTCAGCGGTGAATGGCATCATGTGGCGATGGTTCAGAATGGAGAGAACCTTGCATTCTACTTCGACGGCATTGATGTTACGACCAATGTGACCCACTATGGCTCGCCGCTGCCCTCGGACCAGTGGTTCGCCAACCTGCAGCACTCCAGCGAATTGTTCGCGGGCTACGCAGAGGAATGGGGCTATCTCAATGGCGCCGTGGACGACGTGCGTGTGTCAGTCACCCCCTACACGGCAGAGCAGATTGACGCGCTCTACAACAATGGCTCCGGTACTGAATCGGCCATTGAAACCAACGGCATGGCCGCCCCGATTAACCATCAGGTTGTCTCCACCAACGAAACGTTTACCACCTCGCACGACCTCGACTCCCTTGGTGATCTCGCGGTTGAGGGAAAACTGGAAGTGGACGGGGACGCCTTCTTCGATTCCGATGTTCAAATCGCCGGCAACCTGAACGTGTCCGGCACCCAGACCGCGGTGGCCTTTGCGGGCGACGGCGCGGGCCTGACGAATCTCAATGCCGTAATCACGGAATCCGATCCGCAGGCGCTGCTGGCCAGCGGCGCGCGCGCCATGGCGGGAAATCTCAACGCAGGCGGACACAGCATCACGAATGTTTCGCTTGGCGTGAGCGGTGCGGCGCGATTTGACCAGGGGATTGCGCACATCGAGCCGCTGGGCGACCTCGACATGGGGATTTATGTGACCGGCCCGTGAATTTCCGGGAAATGAAAGGGAACAGACGATGAAACATATATTTATGACGGGGCTCATGTTGATCGTGGTCTCATCCGTCCATGCACAGAACACCAACATGGTTTCCAATCCGGACGCCAGCAGTGAACGCCAGGCTTATTTCGAGGCGGTCTATGCGGGGCCAGAAGTGGCCGAATACAGCCAGAAAATCGCGATGGTGACCGCGTATTTGCGCGATGCGCGCATGACCCGCAATCAGAAGGTCAAGGAAGCCTTTGCGGCGAATTCGTCCGGGACCGCGGCAATGACCCAGTACAAGCAGGCCAAGGCGTCGGAGGCCGCCTCGCCTGAACTGGTCTCGCTGGCATCGGCGACGGTGGCGGCCGCGCGGGAAGCACAAACCCAGGACGTGTTGGAAGATCCTGAAATTCAGGCGCTGGATCAATCAATTACCCAATTGCAGGCCGAACTGAAGGCCTTGGTCGCCGAACGGCAGGCGGTGGTGGATGACAACCGGGCTGGCGCGGCGGATGAAAAGGCGGCAATGGACACCGCGGCGGCCGCACAGCTTCAGGAGCGTTACAGCGCGCCCGAGTTTCAGGCGCTGGTGCCGGAAGAATTGAAGCCGCAAACGGTCGAGGCGGAGCAAGAGTAGGCGGAGGCGGCGGGTTTTATGGGGCAAGCGGTAATCAAGCGGACGGGGTGCCTTGGGATTTCTTTGTTTTCCCGGGGGGCGTTTGCCCTTGTCGGCGTGGCTGGGATGCTGGCTGCTGCCCACCCGTCGTTGGCCGATCCCACCTGGTGGACCAATGTGATCAACCATGCCCGGATCACCAACGATTTCGCCGCCGTCAACCAGGGGCAGGTCAAGTGGATCGCCCGGAATGCATACGAAGAACTGATACATTTGCCCGGTGGGGCCGGAACGAATCTCGCGGCGGTTATTGCGGGATTCACGACCAACAACAATTTCGCTGGCGTTAATGCCGGCCAACTTAAAAACCTTGCTCGACCGTTTTATGAACGCCTCATCGCAGTGGGTTTCACAAATAGATATCCGTGGACAGCCACTACTAATGATGACGTGAACTATGCCGCAGTCAGCATTGGACAGGTGAAGCAGGCATTCTCATTTGAAATTGAAGTAGATAACGATGTCGATGGCATGATGGACTGGTGGGAATATCAACATTTTGGAAGTACGAACGCAACTTCCTCGGGGGATGTTGATCGTGACGGGTTGAGCAATCTG
>CAMFEP010000041.1 GCA_945949405.1 Kiritimatiellales bacterium | reverse complement strand
TGGCGCGGCAGGTGACGGCGGCGGACTGGACCTTCATGAATTATGGGTTGGTCTGGCCGGAGGGCGAGGGGGCGGTGGCGCTGTCGGCGGAGGATGAGCCGGACCGGTTTTGCATTCAGCTCTATCATCGGGTTGCCGCAGCGGGTGTTTTGCGCGGGAAGGAAGTCCTGGAAGTGGGGGCGGGGCGCGGGGGTGGGGCGTCATATGTGGCGCGGTATCTGGCGCCGGCGCGGATGACGGCGGTGGATCTTGCTCCGGAAGCCGTGGCGCTTTGCACGCGGCGGCACACGGTTTCCAATTTGAAATTTCAGGTGGGGGATGCTGAACGGCTGCCGTTTACGGACGCCACGTTCGATGCGGTGCTGAACGTGGAGAGTTCTCACTGCTACGCTTCCATTGAAAACTTCTTTCGGGAAGTGGCGCGGGTGTTGAAGCCGGGTGGTTTTTTTCTTTTGGCGGATTTGCGGGATGCGAAGGAGATGCCGGCTTTGGAGGCGATGCTGGCGGGGCAGCCGGGCTTGGAGTTGGTCGCGCGTGAGGATTTGACGGGCGGGGTTGCGGCGGCGCTGAAGGCGGATGATGCGCGCAAGCGGGCGAGGATTCAGGAGCTGTGTCCGCCGCGCATGCTGGCCCTGTTCGCGCAATTTGCGGGGCTGAACGGGAGTTTGATTCAGGAGCGGCTTGCGAGCCGGGCGATTCTGTATCAGCGCTTTGTGCTGCGGCGGCGTGCAGAATAAGACCGGGGTCAGCGACCCCGGCTACAGGCGAATGGCGAGATCACTGCGCGGGGCGCTTGTCACGGCGGGGGCTTTGGCGCGAGTTGGGGCGCGGGGGGCGTTGCTCGGGGTCGAAGGCGCGGATTTCCATTTTGCGGCCCTTGTAGCTGGGGAGGCTGCGGGCATCGAGGAGGATGCGCGGGTCGCCGCCGGAGGCTTCGAAGTAGGTGCGGTCGCGGTCGATCTGGATGCGGCCGAATTGGAAGACCGGGCCGCGTGAGGCGCGGTTGACGAGGCCGATCAGTTCGCCGGGCGTCAGGCCGTTGCGGTCGCCGAGGTTGACGATGAAGCCGGTCATCTCCCCGGCGGCACGTTCGCGCGGCGGGCCTTTGGCTTTGCGATCGGGGGGCGAGTTGCCGCTGGCGTTCAAGTCCGGCGAGTCCTTGTAATAGGCCAGGAAGCGGTTGAATTCCAGAGAGACAAAGCGCTTCAACACTTCCGGCGCAGGCAGGTCTGACAGGATGGCTTCAATCTGGCCGATGTAGGGTGCGATCTCGGCTTCATCCACCGTGACTTGCCGGACCCGTTCCAGAAGGGCGTGCAACTGGGCGGCGCAGACTTCACGTCCGGAGGGCACGCGCTTGTGCGCGAAGCGTTTTTTGACCACGCGCTCGAGGATGCCGATCTTGTGCTCCTCGCGCATGTTCAGCAGCACCACAGAAATGCCGGGCTTGCCGGCGCGGCCGGTGCGGCCGCTGCGATGCGTATATTGCGCCGCCTCCGCGGGCAGACTGAAGTTGATGGCATGGGTCAGGTCGGTGACGTCCAGTCCGCGCGCGGCGACATCGGTGGCCACGAGCAGTTGCAGGTGGCGGGTGCGGAAGGCGCCGAGGACGCGATCGCGCTGGGCCTGGCTCAAGTCGCCGTGCAGGGCGTCGGCATTGTAGCCATCGGCCATGAGCCGGGAGGAGACATCGTGGGTTTCGAGGCGCGTGCGGCAGAAGATGATGCCATAAATCGTGGGGTAGACATCGATGATGCGTTTCAGGGCGGCGTAACGGTCGCGCGCATGGACCATGTAATATTCGTGGGTGACGGTTTCGGAGCCCGAGTTGCGCTCCCCGATGGTGATTTCCTCGGGGGTGTTCATGTAGCGGCCCGCGATGGCGGCCACCTGGCGCTGCATGGTGGCGGAAAAGAGAAGGGTGCGGACGCCCTTGGGCACGGTCTTGAGAATGGCCTCCAAGTCTTCCTGGAAACCCATGTTGAGCATTTCGTCGGCCTCGTCGAGGACGACGTGTTGCACCTTCGCGAGCTGGGCCCTGCCGCGGCGGAGCATGTCGAGCATGCGCCCGGGCGTGGCGACGATGATGTGCGCGCCTTTTTCCAGCGCGCGCATTTGTGTGTCCATCGGGGCGCCGCCATAGATGGCCTGGATGGAGAGGCCCTTGGTGTGCGCGGCGAAGGCGTGGAGATCACGGGTGATTTGCACGCAGAGTTCGCGGGTGGGGCAGAGGATCAGGGTTTGGGTTGCGCGGTTGGCGGGGTCGGTGCGATGCAGGATCGGCAGGCCGTAGGCGGCGGTTTTGCCGGTGCCGGTCTGGGCGAGGGCGACGAGGTCGCGGTCGGCGGTCATCAGGAAGGGAATGACCCGCATTTGGACGGGCGTGGGTTTCTCGAAGCCCAGATCGGTGATGGCGCGCCGGATTCCCGGGGCGAGACCAAATTCATCGAAAGACATCGTCATGGGGGCTACTTTGACAGAAGGAGGGGGATCACGCAATGCAGGCGATCGATTATCGTACATCGCGGCGTAAAGCCGCTCCTACGGGGAAGGGTTAGGGGACAGGTGAAACGTTGGTGGCATCGTCGTTTTGCGGTTGTGCCATGTTGGCCAACCTTGCAACAATCGTGGCGAGGGGTGCGACCATGCCAGAGACATACGAGCGTCGGGATTACAACCTGGTTGGGGCGGAAGGCAAGCGCGCGGAGGAGCGGGGGCTGGCGGCGGCGCGCTGGTATAGCTGTCCCGTGCCGCGGGCGCGGCTGAAGGAGCTTTCACAGAAGCGCGATGGGCCGGCGATGCGCGATACGTTGATCTGGTTCGCGGCGCTTGGCGCATCCGGCTGGCTGGGGTTCCACTTCTGGGGTACGTGGTGGGCCGTGCCGGCGTTTTTCGTGTACAGCGTGCTTTACGGTGGGATCACCGATTCGCGCTGGCACGAATGTGGGCATGGCACCGCGTTTCGATCGCGCTGGATGAACGATGTCATTTATCAACTGGCGTCATTCATGGTCATGCGGGAGCCCACGCCCTGGCGCTGGAGCCATACGCGCCATCACGCCGACACGATCATTGTCGGGCGCGATCCGGAAATCGCGGTGCCGCGTCCGCCCGATCTGCTTGGGCTGGCGTTGAACGTATTTGCGCTCAAGAGCGGTTTTATGGAATTTCTCAAGGTGGCGCGACATGTCACGGGGCGGCTGACCGACGCGGAAAAGACCTATATTCCGGAGACGGAGTGGCCCAGGGTTTTTCGCACGGCGCGGATCTGGGGACTCGTCTATGCCGCCGTGATTGTCGTGGCGGTTGCCAGCCGCAGCATCCTGCCGCTCATGTATGTGGGCCTGCCCAGTTTTCTGGGCGCGTGGCTGGTGCCGTTTTTCGGGCTTACGCAGCATGCGGGGCTGGCCGAGGACGTGCTCGATCATCGTTTGAACACGCGGACGGTTTACATGAATCCGCTCTTCCGTTTCCTTTACTGGAACATGAACTACCACCTTGAGCATCACATGTTCCCGTTGGTTCCGTATCATGCGCTGCCGGCGCTGCATGCCGAGATGAAGGACGACACGCCGCCAGCTTATCGGGGTGTGGTGGCGGCGTACCGGGAAATCATTCCGGCGATCTGGCGCCAGCGGAAGGATCCGGGCTACCACGTCGTGCGGGTGTTGGGGATGGGGCGGTGAGGTGGGCGGCAAGGTGGCAGGGCTGTCTGAAATTTTATCCAGTTAAATTGTAGGGGCGCTTCTGTGAAGCGCCCGACTGGCGCGATTGGGCGCTTGGCACAAGCGCCCCTACAACCCGGAGGTTTGGAAATTCCAACTCCCGGCGTCTAGGGCTGGGGCGGGGTTTCTGACACGGCCTTCAATTGCGCGAGGCCTTTTTCGAAATCGCCGCCGACCATCTTGTCCATGTTTATGAACATGCAGAAGGCCCTGCTGATGAAATTATTCCGGCCGGTCATGGCCCAGGTGACCCGGGTTTGGTTTCCGTCCGGCTTGAAGGTGAACTCCGCCATGTTGGTGGCCTTGAAGGGTTTTAGAAATTCCAGTTTGATCATGAGGCTTAACGGCGGGTGGGTTTCGGTCAGGGTCATGCGTCCTGCGCCGACCGCTTTGTTGCCGGTCCAGGAATAGATGGCACCGAATCCGGCGGATGCGCCTTCGTAGGTGCGCTGCATGGTCGGATCGAGTTTTTCCCATGGCGACCAGGCGGCCCACTTGTGGAAGTCGTTCACCTGCTCATAGACCGCCTCCGCCGGGGCGGTGATGGTGATGCTGCGTTCGATGCGGAAGTCGGCGGGTTGCCGGGCCACGATGGCGGCAAAGACGGTCACGATGACGACCAGGGCGATGAGGATTTTTTTGAACATGGGCTTCTCCTGTTTGGCGTGCGGCGGTGCGATGACGGCGCGGCAGAAGATTGCCATGCCGGCGTTCTTCATTTCAAGAGGAAGACCGCGTCCACCCATTCGACAAGCTCAGGGCAGGGAGGCCGCGGCCCACCTCGTAGCCGGGGTCAGCGACCCCGGCTACAGCGGACCCCCGGTCATGCGCCAGGTGAGGGTGGTCCGGCCCGCGTGTTCGGCGAAGGTCATTGTCATCTGAAACCCGTGCATGGGTTCCAGGTGTTAAAAGACGATGCGTTCCGGTTTCACGACTTCGATGAAGGTTGATTCACGCAATTGGAATAGGCATTTCAGGCGGCAAAAACAATCGGGAACTCGTGGGAAAAGGCAACCACGCGCGGATAGGACGGCTCGCCAGAGGCTCGCCCTCCAGGCCGGATGGGGTTTTGCTTTTTCAATCGATTTGTTGCGGGACGAGGCTGTGTCGTGCCGTGTTTTCCCTGGTGAATTACTGTACCGACAGGATGCGGTAGTTGATGGTTGTGCCACCGCGCTTGGTGGTCCAGTGCTGGCCGGTGGTTTTGCCCATGAGGGTTTGGCCGAGGGGGGAGGCGGGGGTGATGACGATGATGGTGGTGCCGGCGCAGGTGATTTCCAGGCCGCCGCTTCGGGGGCCGATGAAATAGGTGGCGGGCGTGCCGTCGGCATCGAGCTGGACGAGGGCCATCAGGTCGATGGGTTCGTCCGCGGCGAAGTCGCGTGGTTGCAGGGCTTCGTAGAGCGTAATGGCGTCGGCGAGGTCGCGGACCTGGCGGGCCTGGCCCTGGGCAAGGTAGCCGGCTTCGAGGCTGCGCGTGTCGTACTTGTTGTCCGCCTTGCTGGTTTCGTCGGTGGCCTCGGTGTGGGCGGCGCGCGCGGCGTCGTGCAGGACGCGCAGGTGGGCCTTGAGATTTTTCGTGATGGCTTTGCAGAGAGCGATTTTCTGCATGTCAGCCTCCGGCGAAGACGGGGCGGAAGCCGGCCTCGGTCAGGATGCGGGCGGCTTCCTCGCGGATGTCGCCTTGCAGCTCGATGCGGCCATCCTTGACGGTGCCGCCCGTGCCACAAGCCTTCTGTATGCGTTTGGCGAGGGCCTCTTTTTCGGGGAGGCCGATGCCGGTGAAGCTGGTGATCACGGTCACGGTTTTGCCGGCGCGGTGGGCGGTCTGGCGGATGATGTCCACGCGGCCGCGATCCTTGTGCGGGGAGGCCGGTCCTGGGGGCAGGCCTGAGGTGGTTAAGGAGGCGAAGGGATTTTGGGTGGGGGGTGGGGCACCGGAAGCGGGCATGGATTTCTTTTCACGCATGAAGGGAGACTAGCCCGCTTTAGGGGCTGAGTGCAACGGGGGTGCATGAGGAAAATTTCTAAGGAAAGCAGGAAAGCAGGAAAGCAGGAATGCAGGAAGGCAGGAACGGAGGGGACAGGTTTGGGAGGGGCGAGTTATACGAGCCCGAATCCTGCGGCGTCGCGGAGCTCCGCCCTCCCGCGTGTGTAATCACTCCGACCGCAGGCCTTCGCGGGTGAGGAGGGCGGTGAGGTCGGGGGGGCGGCCCATGAAATCCTGGAAGAGGGATTCGGGGGGGGCGGCGTTGCCGCGGGCGAAGATTTTGTGGCGCAGGTCGCGGCCGGTCTGGGGGTTTAAGACGCCTTCGCGGCGGAAGCGGGTGAAGACGTCGGCTTCGAGTACTTCGGCCCACTTATAGGAATAGTAACCGGCGGCGTAGCCGGAGGAGCTGCCGAAGAGGTGCGTGAAGCGGCGCGTCATGGCGGGGCCGGGTTCGGCGACGGGGGTGAGGTAGTCCGCGAGGCGCGTGCGCCAGAGGGTATCCAAGTCCTGGCCTTGAAGCTGTTCGAGGTGGATATGCAGGTCCAGATCCAGCAAGCCGTAGGCGAGCTGGCCCATCATGGCGGAGGCGGCGCGGTACTGGCGGGCGCGCAGCAGGCGTTCGAGCAACTCCGCGGGGAGCGGAGCGCCAGTATCGTAGTGGCGGGCGAAGAGATCGAGGCTCTCTTTTTCCCAGCACCAGTTTTCCATGAGTTGCGAAGGGAGTTCGACAAAATCCCAGGCCACGCGGACGCCGGAGAGGGATTCGATCGGCACGTCCGAGAGCAGGTGATGGAGCAGGTGGCCAAACTCGTGGAAGATCGTGGTGACCTCATCGTGTGTGAGGAGGGCGGGCTTGCCGTCCAGCGGCGGGGTGAGGTTGCCGCACATCAGGCCAAGGTGCGGCTTGCGCGAGCCATCGGGCTGGGGGCCGCCCGTGTGGAGAAAGTTCATCCAGGCGCCGCCACGTTTCGAGGCGCGCGGATGCCAGTCGCAATAAAAGGCACCGAGGTGGGTGGGGCCGTCGTAGACGTCGAAATATTCCACATCGGGGTGCCAGACGTCGGCGGGAGGGGGCAGCGAAGAAGAGGGCGGCCAGGCGGCCGCCCCTCCCGAGGCGGGGGCCGGGGTGCGTACGCGGCGTTCGCCGGTTTTTGTATCCGTGAAAGCGGTGGCGCGCGGGCGGAGGGTGACGCCGAAGAGGCGTTCGGCGAGTGCGAAGAGGCCGGCGATCACACCGGGCATGGGTAGGTAGGGGCGCAGGCTCTCGGGGTCGAACTGGTAGAGGGCTTCGCGCTGACGTTCGGACCAGTAGCTCAACTGCCAGGGGTTGAGGCGGGAGGCGGGTGTGCCGGTTTGGGCGGCGCGGTAGGACTCGAGTTGCGCGACTTCCTTGCGGAAAAATCCGTCCACGCGGTCGTGCAGGTCGCGGATGAAATTCAGGGCCGTTGCGCTGTTGCGGACCATGCGGCGGGAGGTGGCGAGGTCGGCGAAATCGCGGAAGCCGAGCAGGCGGGCCCGGGCGTGGCGCAGATCGAGGATTTTCCAGACGAGGTCGCTGTTGTCGTGCGGGGCGAGGCGCGCGACGTTGGCCGAGGCCTGCCAGAGTTCGCGGCGGAAGGCGTCATCCACGGCGTATTGCAGCACGGGCAGGAGCGAGGGTTGGTGGAGGGTGAAGCGCCAGGCGGGGGTGTCGTTCGAGCAGGTGTCTTTCTGGCGGGCGGATTGGCGGGCCATGGCGCGCGCCGATTCGGGCAGGCCGGAGAGTTGTTTTTCGTCGGTGACGATTTTCTCCCAGGCGTTGGTGGCATCGAGCACGTGCTCGGAAAAGGTCTGGGTGTGCTGCGCGAGCTCGGCGTTGATGCGTTCCAGTTCGCGCTTCTGGTCATCGGGCAGGTCCGCGCCGCTCTGGAGGAAGTCCAGCAGGGTTTCGTCGAGGAAGCGTTTGCGGACCCCGGTGAGGGCGCGGGCTTCGGCGGTTTGGCTGTAGGCCTTCATGACGCGCCAGTGTTTGGGATCGAGGGTGATGCGGGTTTGGAAGGCGGAGACTTGTGGCAGCATGGCGTTGAGGGCCTGGCGCAGATCGGGGGCATTGCTGACGGCGTCGAGGTGGTTGACGAGGGACCAGGCGTGGTTCAATTCGCGGGTGGCGGATTCGAAGCCGAGCAGGACGTTATCATAGGTCAGGGCGGTGTCGGCGAGGGTGGTGAGGGAGTCGAGGCGTGCTTGCGCACGGCGCAGGGCTTCGGCGATGTCAGGTTCCACCTGGGCGGCGGTGAGCTGGCTCCAGCGGATGTCGAAGGAGGCATCGAGAAAGGGGTATTGCATGGCGTGGTACGGTGCGGGAAAGGGCATGCTGGAGGCAATCTCAAATGCAGGGTGCAGGGGGTTGGTAGAAACGGAAGCGGTGTGCGTTTGGTGCGAATCGGGATCGCGATTTTGCCTCATCCGCGGCGTTGCTCGGGGCAGGGCATACCAGGACGACAGCGGAGCGGAACAGGGTTAATTAAAGAGGAAGTGGCAGACGTCGCCGTCTTGCATGGCGTAGGTTTTGCCTTCGACGCGGAGTTTGCCGGCGGCGCGGATGGCGGCTTCGGTTTTGTGGGTCTCGAGGTCGGCGACGGAATAGATTTCGGCGCGGATGAAGCCTTTTTCGAAGTCGCTGTGGATCACGCCGGCGGCCTGGGGCGCGGTGGCGCCCTGGAGCACGGGCCAGGCGCGGATTTCCTGTTCACCGGCGGTGAAGAAACTTTGCAGGCCGAGCAGGTGGTAGGTGGCGCGCGCCACGGCGGCGAGGGCGGGCTCCTGCATGCCCAGCGAGTTGAGCATTTCGAGCCGGTCCGCTTCGGGGAGTTCGGACAGTTCCGATTCTATTTTGGCGCAGACGATCACGACTTCGCCGCCATTCGCGGCGGCGTAGGCGCGGACCGCGGCCACGAGAGGACCAGTGCCCGTGACGTTATCCTCGTTCACGTTGGCCACATAGAGCACGCGCTTGGCGCTCAGGAGGCCGAGGCCCTTGATCAGCTTTTGCTGATCGGCGTCGAGGGGCACGGCGCGGACGGGCTTGCCCGCGTCGAGGGCGACCTTGCACAGGTTCAACGCTTCGAGGCGCGCCGCGGCTTCCTTGTCACCGCCGCGGGTCAGTTTTTGGGTTTTGTGGATGCTGTCCTCGACCTGTTGCAGGTCCGCCAGCAGCAGTTCCGTTTCGATGGTGGAGATGTCGCGCACGGGATCGACGGAACCGTCGACATGGGTGACGTCGCCGTCCTCGAAGCAGCGCACGACCTGGAGGATGGCGTCCACGTTGCGGATGTGGGCGAGGAATTTATTACCGAGGCCCTCGCCCTTGCTGGCGCCGCGGACGAGGCCGGCGATGTCGACGAGCTTGAGGGCCGAGGGCAGGATTTTTTTTGTTTCGATGTGGCGATTGATGGTGGCGAGGCGGGCGTCGGGCACGGGGACGATGCCCACGTTGGGTTCGATGGTGCAGAAGGGGTAGTTGCTGGCTTCGGCGCCCGCGGAGGTCAGGGCGTTGAAGAGCGTGCTCTTTCCCACGTTTGGCAGTCCCACAATTCCGGCTTCCATCGGCTGGTCCTCGACTCTCTGGTTGTCCGATAATTATAGGGCGGCCAGGCGGCCGCCCCTCCCGGCGCCGCGATTAAAGCGACGCACCAAATCCAATACGGCCGCACATGCTGCGAAAAGCGCGGCTTGCTGGCAAGCGGCAAGCGGGCTGCTGGTAGGAAGCGGTGTGCGTTTGCCGTAGGAGCCATCGCGCCGAAACGGCGCGATGGCGGGTGGAGTTTGGGGCGGGCGGACCCGGTCGAATATGGAATTGGAGGCTAGTCAGCGAAGCAGGCCGCCATCACGGCCAGGTGGTTTTGGCGAGGTTGCTGCGTTCCGTGCCTTCGGGGTTGGTCCAGGCGAAGGCGACGGGGCTGCCGGAGGGGGGGGCGCTCAAGCCGTTGTAGCCGGCGAGGATATTTTCCGTGAGCTTGACGGGTTGGCCGCCGATCTGGATGTTGTCGAATTTGCCGCCGTCCCAGTGGGTGCCGGTCCACACGAAGAAATGCACGACGCCCAAGACGGTCCAGGGGTAGCGGTCATAGGTGAAGCTGATTTTGGAGTTGTTGTCGATGATCGTGGCCGAGAGGGACATGACCGGGACGGCGCCGGGGCAGGCGGGGCCGCTGGCGGTGTGCCACGTAATGGCGTCCCACTCGGCCTGACCGGCATCCGCGACGGGCGTGGCGGCGGGGTCCGGGGAGGCGGCGGGCGGCGGGGTGGATGTTTGTTCCTCGGTCGCGGATTCGGGCAGTTCACAACCCACGGCGGCCAGCAGCAACAGCAATAATAAAGGGCGCATGATGAAATCTCCCAAGGCGGGCTGTATCGCCCGCATTTCAATCGGGGTCGCGATCGACAACGGAATCGACTCCGATTCCGATTCCGACCCCGACCCCGAAAAATTACTCAAATTTGCATGGACTCACGGTCATAGCATCCGGGTCAGGCTGATGCCGACGAAGGGGGCATCGTCGATTTCCACGTCGTCGGCTTCGGACTTGAATGCGATTTCGCGTTGCAGGAGGGAACCGCCGTTGAGGGAGAGGTGGGTGTAGTCGGTGATGCCGATGTCGAGCTGGCCGTAGAGGCGGAATTCCTGGACGCGCAGGCGTTCGCGCGGGTCATCCCCCATATTGTACTCGGGCCAGAGCGAGACGCGCGCGCCGGCGGTGAGGGTGAAGCGCGGGCCCGGGCTCAAGATGATGCGCGATTCGGGGTAGCCGAGATCGACGATGACATTGTCGCGATGGGCGAGGCGCAGGCCGAGGCGCGGGTCGATGACGTGGTCGAAGGTGGGGTAGATATTGGCGCCGGCATAGATTGAAAAATCGGGGCTGATGGGTAAAACCCAGCGACCGCCGAAGGGCACGGCGAAGTCGGCGCTTTCGAGCGACTCGAAGCTGGAATACAGGCCGGGGGAGGCGTCCATCTCGAAGCCGTAATTGGCTTCGTAGCGCTGGGTCCATTGCAGGCGGAGGCGCGCCATGGTGAGGGGATAGGCGTCGTCCTCGGTGCCCTGAATATTCAGCAGGGTGGTGTCCCAGAGGCCCTGCAGGTCGACGTCGGCGCCGAAATCCGTCTCCCAGTAGACGAAGCGGTTCCAGGCGCTGAGTTCGGCGGCGGAGAGCTCCTCCCAGGCGGGAGCGGTGGTGTCAGCGGGCAGCACATAGTTCAGGGTGAAGCCGCCTCCGGTGGTGAGGGGCATGTCGAGGATGGCGCAATCGCGGCCATCGACGCGGCGGTAGGATTCCGCGCGGAGCGTGGCGGTGAGGGAGAGGGACAGGAGTAGCGCGGCAACACATGTTCGTGGCATCAGGGGTTCCATTTGATTTACTAATCCAAAGAACTTGTCATAGCGGCCATGTTGGGATGCGTCAAGCATACCTGGCCGATAGAGCAGCAAATATTTTTGATCCATACACATAGCGGCAGAACTCGATGCGCATAGGGGAGGGCGGAGCGCCGCGACGCCGCGGGAATCGGGCTCGTGTCACTCGCCCCTCCCCCTCGGACATACGGTGTTGTTTTTGAACTCACGAAGGGGGGCGGCCGATCCCGCCTGACGGCGTGACTACAAACAGTCGGCACACGCGCCGTCGTACTGGCAAGAGTGTGGCGGAACCCGTATAGTTCCATCTCATGCCCACACGCGAACCCATGTTTGAATTTCATGCCTCGGCGATTGCGGGGACCGAGGCGGTGCTTTGCGAGGAATTGCGCGAGATCGGGTTGTCCAGTGTGCGGCTCAATCGCGGTGGGATCCCATTTCGCGGCACATGGCGCGATGGGTGGCGCGCTTGTTTGCAGAGCCGCATCGCGCAGCGCATTCATGTGCTGATGGGGCGTTTTCCGGCGGCCACGGTTGACTCGCTCTACGCCGGCGCGCGGGCGATTGACTGGTCGGCGCACCTGACGCCGGCGCAGACGTTTTCGGTGAATGCCGTCTGCCGTGGCAGCGCGATCCAGCACGAAGGCTTTGCGGCGCTCAAGGTGAAGGATGCGATCGCCGATTCCTTCCGCGACCGCGAGGGGCGGCGCCCGGACGTGGGCGACGATCCGGACGTGCGCGTATTTGTGTACATCGCCAACGACAAGGCCGCGCTGTATCTCGACCTGTGTGGCGAGTCGTTGCACAAGCGCGGGTACCGGCGTGAGGCGGGCGAGGCGCCGTTGCGCGAGACGCTGGCGGCGGCGATTTTGCGCATGTCGGGCTGGGACCGGACCACGCGGCTGATCGACCCGATGTGCGGGTCGGGGACGATTGCGATCGAGGCGGCGCTGTGGGCGGCGAATGTCGCGCCGGGGTTGGGGCGCGCGCGCTTTGGGTTCGAGCGCTGGGCGAGTTTTGGCCAAGAGCAAGCGCAGGCCATGCGCGACCTGCGGGGTGAATTGCGGGCGGCGCGCAAGGGCGAGGCGCCGCGCATTGTGGCGGCGGACGCGGATCCGGCGATGCTCGAGATGGCGCGGGGCAATGCGCGCGCGGCGGGGGTGAAGCTCGCGTTCCGGGAGCAGTCGATCGTGGAGCTGCAGGCGGACGAGGGGGCGGCGCTGGTGGTGACGAATCCGCCCTACGGCGTGCGGCTCGAAGCGGACCCTCTATTTGTGCGCAACGTGGCGGCGGCGTTTTGCCGGCTGCACGGCTGGCGCGTGGGGCTGCTGGCGGGCACGCCGGCGTATGCGCTCAACATGCCGCCGCGCCCGCGCGAACGCGTCCCGCTGATGAACGGGGATTTGCCGTGCGAGTTTTTGTTGTATGAGATTCCGTGAGGGGTGGGGTGGGGGATTCGGAATTTCACGCGGAGGCGCGGAGAGCGCGGAGAGACCACGATGCGGATGAAGCCACCGGAGGATCTGGAGTTTTTGCCGCCGCACGAACCCACGGTGGTGCGGGGGTTGCATGCGTATAGTCACCGGCTATCCGTGACGCCGGGTGATGAACTTGATCTGCGCGTGTCCGGCGAGGGGCCGGTGGAAATCGAGATCGTGCGGTACGGGTACAATCGCCGGGATGCCACGGTGGTGGCCGCATTGGGGCGATTCGATTGCGCGCCGCAGCCTGTGTTTCGTGGCGACTATATATATGTGGCGCGGCCGGTGCCGGTGGCCGCGCCGTTCACGATTGAATTGTGGGTGCGCGTGCTGGATACGCGGGTGGCGTCCGGGTTGTTGGCGCAAGCGGATGTGGCGCTGGTGGTTGAGGCGGGCGGCGCGCTGGCGTTGCAACTCGGTGGCGGCGTGCACACGTGGGTGCTGCGGGGGCCGGTGCTGGCGGTGGAAATTTGGCATCACATCGTGGTGGTGGTGACCGAAACAGAAGCGCAGTTGTATGTGGATGGCGTGCGGCGGGCGGGGAAGCGGACGCCCCGACGGAGCGGGGCGGCGACAGAGGAAGGCGCACCACTTGTATTGGGGGCGCGGTATGATGCGGTGGGGCGGGCTTGCGGTTTTCTGACGGGTGATTTGTTTGGTCCGGCGATCTATGGGCGCGCGCTGGGGGCGGAGGAAATTGCGCGGCGGCATGCGGAGGTGGCGTATGACCCGGCGGCGGGGTGTTTGGCGCGTTGGGCGTTTGATGATCGCGGCGGGGTGCCGTATCGCGACAGTACGGGGCACGGGCATGATGGGCGCCCCGTCAATTATCCCACGCGCATGATTCCCGGGCCGCGCATCCGTGAAAACGCCGACTGGCAGACGTTTGATCCGGCACGCGATACGGATTTTGGGTATGCCGTGCGGCTGTTTCGCGACACGCTGGTGGACTGCCGCTGGCCCGTCACGGCGCGCTGGCGTGTGCCCGGGGATTTGCGCAGCGGGCAGTATGCGGCGCGGGTGACCAACGGCGCGGGCGAGGCGCGCCTCGTGGATTTCATCGCCAGTCCGACGGAGCCCGGGGCCCGGCTGATGTGCATCTCCACGACGAATACGCGCATTGCGTATAATTTTGAATCGTTTCGCAACCAGGATTTGGATTGCGGCGCGTACAAGGAGCATGCGTCGTATGCGTTGCGCGGCACGTTCAACGGGGTGCGGCGGCCCGCGGGGGGCGACTGGTATGGGCACACGGTGGATTTTGAGCTGCCGTTCTGCGACTGGCTGGCGCGGCAGAAGATTGCTTGTGATGTCTATACCGAGTGGGCGCTTGAGGAGCGGCCCGAGCTGGCGGAGGCGTATGGCACCATCGCCATCGCGGGCCACAGTGAATACTGGACCGCGGATTTGTTTCAAATTCTGTGGCGCTTCGTGGAGCGCGGCGGGCATCTGCTGCTGATGACCGGCAACACGGGATTCTGGCGCGTGACCCCGGACCGGCGCAACCAGGTGATTGAAATTCGCAAGCATGAGCGCAAGGCGGTGTTGGGGACGGACAACGGGCCGATGATTGACGCGGCGTATTTTCAGCAACTGGATGGGCGCCCGGGGAGTTACATGCACTGGGGCGGGTATCCGGTCTACGCGCTCACCGGCGGGTTCTCCACGGGCTTCACCGATCCGCCGATTCACGGCCCGCGCGCAGGTTACACGGTGCTGCAGCCGGAGCATCCGCTGTTTCGCGAGCCGCATCGCATCGACACGGCGGGGGTTTTTGCGGCGGATGCGGCGGGGTATGAAACGGATATTTCGATGCGCCATGTGCTGGAGCGTTTTGGCAATCCGCGGCGCGCGTACTATCCGCACCTCGACGGCACGCCGCCGCCCGCGCTGGAGACGGACTTCGATGCGGGCCTGGAGGTGCTGGCGCGCGCCACGATTCCCGGGAAACATTATACGTTCGATTACGATGTCGAGCCGGGGGTGGGGCCGATGGGCGCGGAGATGATGTACCGGCGCTGGCCCTCCGGTGGCAGCGTGTTTCAGGCGGGCAGCGTGCTGGCGGCGTGGCCGCTGAATCAGGATGAGAACTATAGCCGGTTCATGCTGAATGTGCTGGCGGCGATGGGGGTCGGGTCGCGGGGCTGACCATAATTGGGGCTGCTGCAAGGAAGTGGTGTGCGTTTGGTGCGAATATGTAACGGC
>CAMFEP010000040.1 GCA_945949405.1 Kiritimatiellales bacterium | reverse complement strand
TGGTCCTGGTGATCATCGGAGGCGCGTCGCTACGCGTGCTGGCACTCCAGGTTGTCCCATTGACGACCAGCCGCCATGCGCCCGCCGTGTCGCTGGACGTGTTCAGTGAATTGTACATCAAGTCATCGCCCGTCGCGCCGACATGGGTGATATGGATGAGGTTGCCGGTTCCGCCCGGAGTCCACTTGTCGTACCAAACGGAGATGCTCCCGTCGTCCTGATCATCACCCAGGTTGACCGCGCCACCCCACGTCACGCCTCCATCCAGCGTCTTGCGATAGGACACATTGCCACCCGGCGCCGTGAAGAACACGTACCCCACCGTGTCACTCGTGAAGACCGTGTTCGGATTTGGGCCAAACTCGTCCGTGGCGTCGCTGATGCTTGCATCGATGGCCGCCTCTGTGCTGCCGGACTCCGCCGTCGTCGTGAAATTGGTCGTATATTCCGCCCAGTCCTCGCCGTTCACGTTCGTGCCGTAAACCCTGTAATAATAAACCGTGCTCGCCGTCAGCCAGTTCGCCGGCGTCACCTCGAACCCGCCCGCTCCCAGCGCTCCCAGGCTGTTGGTGTGCGCCCAGTTGGTGTTCGTCGTCTGCCCGTCCGTCAACCCCCAGTAGACATACACGTCCGGATTGCTGCCGCCCGTCGCCACGACTTCGCCCTGCAGGGTCGCGCCGTGCGCCGTGACGTTCGTGGCGCCACCCGTGTTGTCCACCTCGGGCAGCCCGCCCGCGCTGTTGATGTCCAATTTCACCCACGACCCGTCGGTCGTGAACTGGTAATCCTTCCCACCCTGCGGGTTCAACACCGTCAGGTTCGTGACGTTGCCGTTGAGCGTCCCACTGTAATTGATCAGGAAATACGTGCCGTTGTTGGTCCAGGCCAAGCTCGTGCTCTCCACGAACAGATTCACCCCGGCGCCGTAGCCCAGCGTCAACCCGCTCGCGGTGGAGACATAAATCTGGTCGTTGGCCGAGAAGTTGAACTCGAAATCGTTCGTGCTGCCGCTCTCCAGATTCAGCGTGCCGTTGGTCATCGCGCCTACGCTCGCCCCCACCGCATAGGTGCCGCCCGACTTGTTGGTCACCGCACCGGAAATCAACCCCGTACCCTTGAGAATGCCACCGGCGTTGACCGTGACCGGCGTTGCCGACAGCGTGCCATTCACCACCAACGTGCCGTTGTTGACCGCCGTTTCGCCCGTGTAGGTGCAGGTGCTGCTGATCGTCACGCTGCCCGTGGTGGTCTTGGTCATGCCGCCACCGCCGCCCAGGCGCCCGCTGATCGTACCGCTCTCGACGTTATAGACGCTGCCCGTCAGCGTGCCGCTCGTGCCCGTGATCACGCCGCTGGTCAGCGTCACCGTACCCAGGGTCTCGTTGTTTCCTTGCAGGCCAAAGGTGCCACCACCGACCACCAGATCGCTGGCGTTGGCGATGCGCTCACTGCCGCCGCCGATCTGCAGCGTGCCCGCGTTGACGATCGTGTCGCCCGTGTAGGTATTGGTCCCGGACAGCGTATGCGTCCCGGCGCCCACCTTGGTCAGCGAGAATGCGTTGCTGACAATGCCGCTCAGCGTCAGGTTCCCGCTGCCACCGATCGTGCTGTCCGCGCTCAGACCGATGTTGCCGCTCAGTGATGCCAGCCCCGCAAAGTCGTTCAGTAACACGCCCGCGCCGCCGATCCCCGTGCCGCTGATCACGAACGGCTCCGCACTCACCGTCTGCCCATTCAAATCCACCGCCGCGCCGCTCAACACCGTCACGCCGCCCGCCACCGTGCCCAGGCCCGTGGCGCTGCCGATTCTGAGCAGGCCAGCTTCATTGGTGATGGTGCCCGTGTGCGCGTTCGCGGAGTTGATCACGAGCGTCCCCGTGCCCGTCTTGCGTATTCCACCCGAGCCCGTGATCACGTTGGCGCTGCTGATCGTCAGCGTGGTACTGGGATCCACTTCAAACGTACCGCCCGGCGCATTGACCTCAATGTCGCGGTTGGCGTCATCGATGTCGAAGGTGGCCGTGGTCTTCAGCGTGCCGCCGAAAAATTCGATGTGGTCCGCGTCCGCGGCGGTCGGGTTGAGACCGAGGCGGTTTTCCGCGTCGATCGACACCGTGCCGCCCTGGAGCGAGGTCATGTGCGTATAGGTGTTGTTGCCGCTCAAGGTCAGCGTTCCCGTGCCCGCCTTGGTGATCGCGAGTATGGATGCGCCATTATCCCCGATGTTGCCGGAGAAGGTGCTGCTCGCGTCATTCGTCCCGATCGTCAGAGTGTCCACGGCACCGCTGTTGGTGACGATGCCCGAACCCCAAAGGCCATTGATGGCACAGAGGGACCCGGCGATGTCGAGCTTGCCTGACGATTCCACATAAATATCACCCTTGCCCGCGCCCTTGGGAAACGCCTGGGCGATGCCGGCCGTGAGCGTCCCATTGCTGATCGTGGTGTTCCCGCTATAGGTCTGGATGGCGCCGAATGTCTGAATACCGGTGCCCACCTTGATCAACGTCAGCGTGTTGCCGCCATCGCCAATTACCCCCGTGAAGGATGCCGTCTGGTCGTTGTCACCAAGCACGAGTGTCGCCGTACCCGTGGAGTTGGTCACGATACCCGCGCCGGACAACCCGTTGATGGTTTCATTGTAGCCCGCCAGATCCAGCGTATCGCCCGCCCCCACCAGCGAGACATTCCCCTTGCCCGATCCGTTCGGAATTACGTTGGCGGCGCCCAACTTAAGTGTCCCGCCATTGACCGTGGTCGTGCCGCTGTAACTGTTGGTGGGGTTGGTCAGTGTCCAGGTCCCTGTGCCGTCTTTGGTGATCCCCAGCGCGCTCCCGGTGTTTTGAATCACGCCATCGAACGTCCCCGAAGCCGGGAACAGCCCAACCGTCAGCGTCGCGGCACCCCCTGTGTTGTCGATCGTGCCGCTACCCGTGATCACGCCGTCGGGCGCGGAGCTGAAGCCCCCCATGTCGAGCGTGGCCCCCGCCGCAATCACGATGTCGCCGTCCGCGCCGGCGCCGATGAATTGCGCCACCCCGCCCTGGAGTACACCCTGGCTGATCGTCGTGGTGCCGTCGTACGTATTGACGCCACTTAAGATCAAGGTGCCACTCCCGATCTTGGTCAGGCTGCCAACGCCGGAGGCGTTGCCGATGATCCCCGCGATTGTCGCCGTCACGGAATTGGTCACGTCGATCGTCGCCGTCACCGACGGATTGATGTCAACAAGGCGCGCGCTGCCCATCGCCATCGTACCGGAAACACGCAGCGTCGCATTGGAATCGAAGAAGAAGTCAGCCCCGGCCGTGCCGAGTTGAAGGTCGTCGCTGATGGAGAGAGTGCCTGACTCCAAGTGCGTGCCCACGGTGGTTGTGCCGTAAGTATTGCCCGTATTGGAAAGCACCAACGTCCCTGTGCCGCGCTTGTAGAGATTGCCCGTGATCCCCGCGATCGCATTGGCAATTGTCAGCGTCGTGCTGGAGGCAACATCGAAGAAGCCGCCGCCGGCCCCCAGGTTGATGCCCCGGTTACTGTCATCGATGCTGAACGAGGCGGTGGTCTTAAGCCCGCCGCCGTCCAACATCAAACACTTGGCCATGAGCACCGAGGGATTCGCGCTCAAGTTCTCTTCTTTTTCGATCTGAATGGTGCCGCCAAAGACGTAAAGATTAGTCGCGAATGCCGAACCGTGCGTCCAGGTGTTCGTCGCACTCAAGATCAAGGTACCCGGCTGCGATTTCTGCAGGCGGCAATTTCCGGTTCCACTGATGATCCCGATGATTTCCGCCACATTCGTGTACACATGGATGATGCGGTTCGTGCCGCCGGCACCCCCACCAAGATCGATCGCGTTCGCAAAGGTTAACTTGTGGTCGGCATGCGGCCCATTCAACACCAACTGTTCCGTGCCATGCAGGTTCGCCGTGCCCCAGACCAACTGCGCACCGGCGCCGCCCAGATTTACGGTGATATCATTCGCATACGCGCTGAAGCCGCCCACGCCGGCGGCGGTGCTGAACCGCACTTGGTTGGCGCCGGAACCCAACGCACGCGTAATGCCGCTGCTGGACTCCCATACGCCCGTATCAATACTCACGTTGGACGCGGGAATGCCCACGCCGTCTTCACTGCGCACCGTTCCGCCGGCCGCCATGTTGATAAACGTCCCGACCGTGCCCGTGAACGTATTCGTCCCCGTCAACCACAGCAGACCGCTCCCGTTGACCGTCAGCGCTGTCGCCGGTGAGGCCGTGTTGCTGATGATGCCGGAGATTTCGTTCGTTACCACGTAAACCTGAATCGATCTGCCCGCCCCCGCCAGGTTGATGTTGTTGCGCAACGTCAACCGACCACTCCCCGATGCACCGCTTCCATTCAGCACGAAGTCGGTCGGGGCGAAATTGGCCGTCCCCCACTGCAACGAGCCGCCGCCCAAGTTGACTTCCATGGGGAAGCCGCTCGATCCGAATCCGCTGATGCCCCCCGTGATCCGCAGTTGGCCACCGAGTGTGCCGATCGTGCGGGTGATGTTATTGCTGCTCTCCCAATACCCGGCACTGATCGAAACCAGCCCGTTGGTGGGAATGTTGACCCCGTCCACCCCGCGGATCGCCGAAGCCGCAATCGCGACGGTGGTGGTCCCCTGATAGGTATTCGTTCCGTTTAGGACCAGATCCGCAGCGCCGATTTTGGTGAAGCTTCCGGCTCCGCTGATGGCCCCGTTGTACGTCAGCGTCGCACCCGTCCCATTGTTCGTCAGGATTGCGCCGGAATTGATGGTAATGTTGCGCGCCATCGAAATCGCCGCGGTCACGTTCAACTGCGCGTTGCTGGTCACCGTAATCGTGTTCGCGGCGTCGCCCAGAGCCCCATCGGTCGCCACCGCCAGGATGCCATGGTTCAGCCCAATCCCCCCGCTGAAGCTGTTGGCCGCGTTACCCAGCGTGAGTAACCCCACGCCGATTTTGTTGATGCCGTCATTGCCCAACAGCGGCGCACTGATCGTTGCCGAAGCGCCGCTTACTGGAACCGAGAGGCGGGACCGACCACTGGTAACGTCAAACGTCAGCGTGCTTGTCCCCGCGATCGTCCATGTAAAAAAGGGGGTGGTCGAGTCGCCCACCAACAAATGGCCAATAGTACGCGCCGTGTTGTTCGTGATCGTGCGCGCGGCGCTGAAGTTGAGCGTGCTGATGTCCGCCGTATTGTCCGCGCCATCGGCGATGGTTCCGCCCGACCAGTTGGCTGAGTCATTCCAGTTCGACCCAATCCCGTTGATGGTCGTCCAAGTCCCGCTGGCCGCCAACGCCGCGCGCGGCATGATGCCCGCAAGGCACACTACCGCCATGATGAGTGGAAACCTGGCGATGCCGCGCACAGTATTGGAGATAATCCCGACGGAACAACCCCTTGTCCCCTGTAGTATGCGCCACACGCCTGTCATCATGATTTCCCCCGCTCCTGTTTCACGCTGTACAGCACTAACAATTGAATAGAATGATACTGCTAACACCGTGAAATGGCAAGGAATAAAGTCAAAAAACGCGAAAACAGCGACGTTTAGTCCAAATCAGGGGTGCAATCGGCTGGACCGCATCCATTATCGCGTGGCCGAGTTGGTCTGATTGGCTGAATCAAGGGGTTCGGTCGCTCCCCCTTGGGTGCCAACGGGTGCGGGCGGCGGCGCTTGGTCACCCGCCGATGCCATGGCCCCCGGTCCCGGATTGAACTTGATGCCGTACTTCGTCACGATCGCCTTGGCATCCTCATCCGTGTCAGCGAGTTGCAACAAATCCATCATCACCGCCTGAAGCTGGCCCTCGGTTTGCGCGGCACGCCCCGCCATCGCTTCCTGCTGCTCGGACATGACCAAAAGCTGCCGGTTCTGCTGGATCGCCGCCGTCAGCTGCCACCCCAGAAACAGGAGCAGGCTCACCCCCATCAAGCACAAGGGCCAGAATGAGGTAAAAAGCGGTGGAGGAGGATCTTCGGACGGTTTCATGGTGAATTGGTGCTGCTTTCGCTGTCTTCCAGCGCCGCGGCGGCGGGCGTCTGGGGGGCTTCCACGCGATACCCATGCTTGAGCAGCAACTTCTGCATGTCGGGATTCGACAGCGCGGCGTTGGCCATGTCCTGCAACACGCTGCCGCTGATTTGCTGGCCCTGCTGCCCCAGCACGCTGTTGCTCAAAGCCTGTTGCCGTTGCTGTAACTGATTTTGACGGTGTTGGTTGGTGCGCGCCACCAGCAGCAAGCTGACGCTCGTCGCGACGCAGGCCACCCCCATCAACAACGCGATAAAATATGCTCCAGGCTTCACAGCGCTATGAAATGCCATGCCGCCTGACACGAGGCAAGCGAAAACCGGAAAAAAACAAAGTCCGCTTGGTGTGCCCTCTTCGTGCCCTTCGTGTCTTCGTGGTTATTCCGCCCCCTACCGCATCAACCCATCCCCCACCCACTCCAGCGCATCCAATAGCACCGGCCGTTCATTGCGCACGCGCTCGTCAACCTTGCGCAACAGCTTGAGATACAAATCCAGCACCCGGCGCACGTCTTCACCCATCTCACGCCCGCCAAACAGCTCGGGATTGCGTTCGCGAAAATCCAGGTTGCACTGGATCGCCCCCGCGCTCACGGAAAAGCCCAAATCATGCCCGGTCAGCAACAGATGCCGGTCCGTGCGCACCACCACATCCCCTACGGCCAGAAACCAGAACGGGGATTCGGTCATCGCGTCAAAATGCAACAGTTCCAAAATTTTGCGCTCTTTTTGAAAAAGCTCCGCGATGTCATCCAACGGCACCTGGAACATGCGCAGGGCCACGGCTCGCCGCATGAAGTGCACGTAGGACTCGGGCCACCGGTCCTGCTTTTTGCGCGGCGGCTCCGCTTTGATCTGCAGTTGCAACTGGCGCAAATAGGGCACGGACTTCCCCAGCGCCACCGCCAGCTCATTCAGCGTGTAGGTTTCGGTCATCTCGCCGTAACCGGGAGGGGCGGCCGCTTGGCCGCCCTCGCTCCGTGCCCTTCGCTTGCCCTGCGTAGCCTTGGCGAAGCAGGGTGTCTCCGTGGTGAATCCGGTCTTATTTCCCGCCCGCCTCCACCACAAACTGATCTTGCTGCCCCGTCGCCTTGCGCAGTTGCGCCAGCGCCACCGCATAGTCGTGCTGCGCTTGCACCGCGTTGTCGCGCGCTTGGGTCAGCGCCACCTGGGTCTGCAACACGTCAAGTTGCGTCGCCGCGCCGGCATCGAACCGCGAACGCGCCAGGCGCACGCTCTCCAACGCCTGCTCCACCACCTTGCTCGTCGCGTGGACCAACTCCGTCACCGCCAGCAGTTGCGCGTGGGCCCGGCGCACCTCGACATCGATATCCAGCCGCGCCTGTTCCTCGTCCAGCCTTGCCAGTTCCGCGCCGGACGCGGCCTGCATCAACCGCCCGCGCGTCGCCCGTCCGTCAAACAGCGCCCACGATCCCTGCACGCCCGCGCGCCAGCCGTCCACATAGTCCCATGTGTCCTCAGTGGCTTGCTCGTTTTCATAACCATATCCCGCGAAGAGCGACACGTCCGGCCTGTGCCCCGCGCGCGCCTCGGTCAACGTCTGGCGCTGCGCCGCGCGCAACGCCGCCAGCCGCTGCAACTCGGGCCGATGCGCCATCGCCGCCGCCAGCTCGGCCTGCAAATCCGGCTGATATTCCTCCACCGCCAGCTCCCCCTGCACATCCAACCGCTGCACGGGCTCTCCCTTCCCACCATCCCCCGGGAGGGCGGAGCTCCGCGACGCCGTTTCATCCCCCGCCGTTTTATCCCCCGCGCTCAATCCCATCGCCCGGCAAAGATCCTCGATCGCCAGCCGGTAATCATTGCGCGCCCGGATCAGCGGCGTCTGCCCGTTGGCCAGCGCCACCTCGGCCCGCAGCACGTTGAAGGGCGAAACCATCCCCGCTTCCAGCTTGTTCTGCGCGGAGCTCAGCTCCTCCTCCAGCAATTGCACGCTCTGCTCCTGCACCGTCACCTGCGAACGCGCCAGCAGCACCGCAAAATAGCGCTCCCGCACGTCCAGCAGGACATCGTTGATCACCGCCGTCAAATCGTGCGCCGCCGCTTCGCCAAGCAGCCGGTTGCGTTTCAGCTCCGCCGCATTGCCGCCGCCGGCATACAGCGGCTGCGTCACCTCCAGCCCGATCCGCCAGGTCTCGGTGCTGATCGGAAAATCACCGCCCGCCGGCCCGCCAAAATTCCCGGCCAGCGCATCGCCCTGGCTTTGAAAATTCCCGCTCGCCGCCACGGTCGGCACAAACTGCGCGCGCGCCTCAACCACGGCGCCGTCCTGGCGCTGAATGCGCTCCCGCGCCTTGCGAATCTCATAACTGTTTTCCAGCGCCGTCCCAATGCACCGCCGCAAATCGTAACTCGCCGTCACGTTGGTGGCCGCTCCGGACGGCTCGCGGGACGCTCGCCCTCCATCCGAAATCCGTCCCGCATCGCTTCCGCTGGAGGGCGAGCCTCCGGCGAGCCGTTCCTCCTCCCCCGCGCGCGCCACCCCCGCCAGCGCCAGCACGCCCAACAGCACCACCGCCACCACGGCCCCGCCATGCGCGCGCCGCCCCGACCCCTTCGCCCGCCGCGCCGCCATATCCGCAAACAGCGTGTACACCACCGGCACGATCAACAGCGTCAGGAATGTCCCCACCAGCATGCCCCCCACCGCCGCCACGCCCAGCGGCCGCCGGCTCTCGCCACCCGCCCCGAATCCGATCGCAATCGGCAGGATGCCCAGAATCGTCGAAAAGCTGGTCATCAAAATCGGTCTGAAACGGATCATCCCCGCCTGCAGCATGGCCTCGCGCGCCGTCTTGCCCTGCGCCATCTGCTGGTTCGCAAATTCCACGAGCAAAATCGAATTCTTCGTGGCTAACCCGGTCAGCAGCACCATCCCGATCTGACTGAATAAATTGATGTTCATGGCTGGAATTCTCGGAATAATCGCGGAGAGCCATCCCGCGATGGCAGGCGGATTTGGCGCGTAATGCGCCCACCCGTGCATGCCCGTGCCCAACGTGTTCACGCCGTTTAACGCCCACAACAGGCCCACCGCCCCCACCATCGACAGCGGCACCGTCAACATGATCGTCAGGGGATGCAGCAGGCTTTCAAATTGCGATGCCAGCACCATATACACAATCACCAGCGCCAGCACCAACACGAAGAGGAACCCCTGCCCGCTCTCCTGTAAGTCCGACGCCTCGCCCGTCCAATCATAGCGCGCATCCGGAAATTCGCTGCGCAGGATCTCCTGAACCTTCTCCACCACCGTGCCCAGAACCACCCCCGGCATCGGCGTGCCCTCGATCGTCGCCGACCGGAAGCGGTTGAAGTGATTGATCGCACTGGGCCCCGCCCCCGTCTCGTACGTCACCACATTGCTGATCTGCACGAGTTTCCCGCCCGCACCCCGCACATACAGCCGGTCGAGATCCGCCGGCGTCTGGCGCGCTTGGCGGTCGAGCTGCGCGATCACCTGATACTCCTTCCCGGAAATCTTGATCTTGCTCAAGTCCAGCCCGCCAAACAAAATTTGCAAGGTGCGCGAAATTTCCTGCACGGAAACGCCCAGCGCCGCGGCGCGGTTGCGGTCGATCTTGACCCGCAACTCGGGCTTGTTGACTTCGTAGGTGCTGCGCACGTTGACCAGAAACCCGCCGGTGCGCAGGCGCGCCGCCACCGCCTGCGCCGTCGTGTTGAGCCGCGCCAGATCGGGATCCTTCAAGACCACCTGGAACGGCTGGCTGAATCCGCGCCCGATCGCCTTCGGAATGATCGGGAACGACAGCGCCCCCTCGATGTTGCCAAAGAGTTGCGCGCCCAGCCCCGTCGGCCCGCCGACGATGTCGTGCACGCCGCGCTCACGTTCATCATGGAACCGCATGAACATCAACGCCTGGTTGGCCTTGCCCGGTCCGGCCATCGCCAGCGCCACCGCCGAGAAATAACTGTGCACTTCGGGCGTGTTTTTGACGATGGCTTCCGCGCGCTGCAACATGCGGTCGGTATATTCGCTCGTCGACCCCTCCGGCGTCAGCGTAAATGCCAGCAGGCGCCCCTTGTCTTCGTCCGGCAAAAAGTCCTGGTCCAGCTGCCCGTACACCCACGCCGCCGCAACAATCAACACCAACGTGATCACGCTGACCCCGCGCCGGTGATCCAGCGCCCACGTCAGCCGGCGCTTGTAACGCGCCGCCAGCCGGTCGAACGCGCGCTCGAAGAAATTGAACACCCGGCCATGCGCTTGCGCATGTACCGGCTTGAGAATGCGCGCCGCCACCATCGGTGTGAGCGTCAGCGCCACGAAGGCCGAGATGATCACGGAACCCGTCAGCGCAATCGCGAATTCGATGAAGAGCCGCCCCGTCACGCTGGTCTGGAACGCCAGCGGAATGAACACCGCGCACAGCGAGAGCGTCACCGCGATCACCGCGAATCCGATCTCCTTCATGCCCCTGAAGGCCGCGTCCATCGGCGCCATCCCATCCTCGATGTGCCGGTAAATGTTTTCCAGCACCACGATCGAGTCGTCCACCACGATGCCGATCGCCAGCACCAGCGCCAGCATCGTCAGAATGTTCACGGAGTAGCCCATCAGCGAGAGCACGAAGTATGTGCCCACGATCGCCACGGGAATGGTCAGGCAGGGAATCAGCGTGGAACGCACGTTGCGCAAAAACACGAAGATCGTGATCACCACCAGCGCAAAGGCAATGCCCAGCGTGAGCCACACCTCGTGAATGGATTGCTCCACATAGATCGACTCGTCATAGGGGAACGACGTCTCCACCCCCACGGGCAGCAGCGGAATGATCCGTTCCAGCTCCTCTTTCACGCCACGCGCCACCTCGATCGTGTTGGCCTTGGATTGCTTGACGATCCCGATGCCCACCGCCGGCTTTGAATTAAACCGCGCAATGGAGCGCTCGTCCTCTACGCCCACCTCCGCCCGGCCAATATCGCGGATGCGCACGAAGCCGCCCTCGCCCTCTTTGACGACGAGGTCGTTGAACTCCTCCGCGGTCTTCATCTCGCCGCGCGTCTGGATCGTCATCTCGCGGTCGAGACTTTCGACGCGCCCGCTGGGCAGTTCCACGTTCTGCGTGCGCAATGCATCTTCCACATCGCCCACCGTAAGCTGCCGCGCCGCCATTTTTTCCGCGTCGAGGCGGATGCGCATCGCAAAACGCTTGCGCCCGCCCAGGTACACGGAACTGACGCCCTTGACCGTCTGCAGGCGGTCTTTTATCTGGTTTTCAGCGAGCGTCGTCAGCTCCAGCGTCGAATAGCGGTCGCTGAACAGCGCGATCCAGATCACCGGCTGCGCGTCCGCGTCCTGCTTGGCAACGATCGGTTCCTCAATATCGTCCGGCAGCTCGCCGCGCACACGCGACACCCGGTCGCGCACGTCCTGCGCGGCCAGATCGATGTCGCGGGATAGGTCGAATTCCACCGTGATACTGCTGACCTGCTCACGGCTCTCGCTGGTCAGTTCCTTGATGCCCTCGATGCTGTTGATCGCCTCTTCAAGCTTCTCGGTGATGGAGGTTTCCACGACCTCCGCGTTGGCGCCCGGGAACACCGTCAACACATTGACGAGCGGTGGATCGATATCCGGCAGTTCGCGCACCGGCAGGCGCGTGAGCGCCACCAGCCCGAACAACACCAGCGCCACGCTCATCATGGCCGCAAAAACAGGACGACGAATGCTGATTTCAGAAAGAATCACAGATGCCTCGCTTTCAGGATCATTCCGCCGACGCGGTCGCCGGGGCCTCGGTCCCCTTCGCCGCGTCCACCGGCTGGGCCACAACCGGCACGCCGGGTTGCACCTTTTGAATACCTTCCACGATGACGGTCTCACCGCCCTGCAACCCGCGGGTCACTTCCACCAGGCCGGCCAGCCGGGTGCCCAGCTGAACTTCAACCTGTTGCGTCACATTGCTCGCGTCCGCCAGAAATACATACGTGTGATCGCCGTCGGAAACTACGGCGCTCTCGGGCACCACGACCGCATCGGGGTTCACATGCAGAATCAAATCAAGATTGCCAAACATCCCGGGATGTAACTTGCCGTCGGCATTCGGTTCCAACGCCTTCACCAGCACCGTGCGTGTGTCGATCTCCACCTGCGGATCGATGAAAAACACCTCGCCATGAAACTCTTCGCCCGGGTACGCCGCCACGCGGAACGCGATCGTCTGACCCCTTCGCAATTCGCCAATCAGGCGCTCCGGCGCGCGGAACTCCAGCTTCACGGGCTCCACATCCACCAGCGTGGTCAGCACCATCTCCTTGCCGATCACCTGCCCCGGGCTGACATGCCGCGCCCCGGCAATGCCGCTGAATGGCGCATGGATGCTGGCGTCCTTGAGCTGCTGCTTCACCAGGTCGAGCATCGCGCGACCCGACTCGAAATTCGCCACGGACTGGTCGAACTCCTGCCGCGAAATGGTGCGGTTCTCCAACATGGCCTCCGCGCGCTCGCGGTTGGTCTTGGCCAGATCGAAGCTCGCCTCCGCATTCGCCACGGACGCCTCCAGCTTGCGCGTGTCGAGCTTCACCAGCAACTGGCCCTCCGTCACCGGCTGGCCTTCATCAAAATTCACCTGCGCAACCGTGCCCTCGATTTCACTCTTCACGTCCACGCTCTCGTTGGCCGCGACGGTCGCCACCAGCGACACGCGCTCCTCGATCGGCTGCCGCGCCGCGATCACCGTGCGCACGTTCACCGCAAACCCGCCCGGCGGCCCGCCCGCCCCCGCTTTGCCCTTGCACCCCACGGCGACCAGCGCCAGCGCAATGACCGCGACCACTTTCCCCCAATCGGCAATCATCAATCGGCAATCATCAATCGGCTTCATAGTTGCTCCTTTGAAAATTCACCCGCCAGTTTCTCCAACAACGCCAGATACGCGCCGCGTTCGCGCGCGGTCAGGGGCGCGAACATGACACGGATGCCGGACTGCCGCTGCCGGTGCAGTTCTTCCACGGCACGCGTCCCGCGCGCCGTCAATCCCAACCGCACAGACCGGCGGTCGACCGCGCTGCGCTCGCGGCGCACGAGTCCCAGCGCCACGAGCCGGTCCACGAGCATCGTGCCCGTGGAGGACTTGAGGTGCAGCGCCGCCGCGAGATCGTGCATGCGTCCGCCGCCTTCGCGGTGCAGCCACTCCAGCGCCCAGAACTGGGGCAGCGTCAACTCGCCCCGCGTGAGATAATTCTGCTCGTGCCGCACCATCGCCTGGCACAGGCGCGACATCAGCCCGTCCACGCGCCGCGCAAAGGCGCCCGGCGTGAGCGTTTTCGGAATTGATTCAACCTTTGAATTATTCACGGTTTGAGAGAATAGCGCCGCGCTGCGCCGATGCAAGCGTGAAAAATGGATTTTCACCGTGTAACGGGCCGCGCCGATTTTGCGCCTTTTGCGCTTTTTTGCGGCCAATCTAAACCGGCAAACACGCCCGGTTTACGGCGCAAGCCGCCGCAGCGTCCAGCGCCCATCGCGGCCGCGGCGGTATTCAAGCCGGTCGTGCAACCGGTTGGGACGCTCGGTCCAGAATTCGATCCGCACCGGCGCCACGCGATAGCCACCCCAATGCGGCGGGCAGGGCACCTCCCCACCACGGAACCGTGCCTCCTGCGCGCGATAGGACCGCACCAACGCAGCATGCGAGGCCACCACCGTGCTCTGCCGCGACGCCCAGGCGCCCAATTGATGCCCGCGCGAACGGCTCGCGAAATAGGCTTCGGATTCGGCGCGCGTCACGCGCGTCGCGCGCCCCTCGATGCGCACCTGCCGCTTGAGCGCAGGCCACCAGAACACCAGCGCCACAGGTTTATGGCGCGCCAACTGGCGCCCCTTGCGGCTGCCGTAGTTCGTGAAAAAAACAAAGCCGCGCGCATCGGCGCCCTTCAACAACACCATGCGCGCGGACGGCCCGCCGCCCTCGCCCACCGTCGCCAGGGTCAATGCATTGAAATACGCCGGATCGGCACGCTGCGCCCGCGCCAGCCAGCGCGCGAATAGTCGCAAGGGATCACCGGGAGAGGACGATGCGGACCGCGCCGCGCGAAGTTTGGTGAGAGAGGCCTGCATGCCGGTCGTATAGCACACGTGCCGCACGGTCGACAAGCAACCCGCATGCGCGACACCGACCGGCGTTCGCGAACTACTTTTGCTTGTCAGCACCCTTGCCGACTTCGAACGCCAGATAAATGCCACGCCACACGAGCGACTGTCCTTCATCGTTCACGGGGCTCCCTTGCGACGGCACCACCGAGTAGACCCGCATATCCATATAGAAGCGGTCCACTTTGGGCGGCTCCAGCACCAGATTGCATGTGAACTTGTATGTTGGCTCTTTCAATGGCGCATCCTTCTCGAAGTTGCGTCACTAATAAGCACTATTGGTGCCAATATCCCCACAACCCACCTGAATGCCCGCTTCATCACACAAAGATTACAATCAGACTCGGAATCAGCACAAATACGGCCCCGCACCCGTCTTGCGCCTCGTCTAGTCTCGCACGCCCGAAACAGCGAACCGAGACACTTCGGCCCATTTCGGCTTCTGCCACGACAACATTGCACCACCCCGCGCAAGTTCGTTGCACCTTCCCCCACATTGCGGCATGGTTTTGGAAAAATGCTCCGCGCTCTCCGCGTCTCCGCGTGAAACAATCCGAAAGCTCAATAGCATTCCAATGCGCGCCCTCGACCAAACCATCACAATTCTGGACTTTGAAAGCACCGGCGCCGTCGCCGGCTATCGCGACGAGCCCTGGCAAATCGGCTTGGTGCGCCTTGCTCACGGTCGCATCGTGGCCACGGAGCGCTTCGAGAGCCTGCTCTATGTGGCCGACCGCCCCTTCAGCCGCCATGCCCCCGGCCGCCATGCCGGTCTGCGCCGCCAGCTCGCGCGTGCTCCGCGCCTCGCCACACTCTGGCCACATTTGCGCCCCTGGTTGAGTGGCGTCCCGCTCGCCGGACACAACGTCGCGACCGAAAAGCGCTTCCTGAAATCCGCCTTCCCCCTGCACAAGACCGGCCCCTGGATCGACACCCTCAAGCTCGCGCGCCTCGCCCATCCCGACCTGCCATCGCACAAACTTGGCGATGTGCTTCTCGCGCTGAATTTAAAAAAACGCGCCGATGCCTTACTGCCGGGCCGCGATGCGCACGACGCGCTCTACGACGCCCTCTGCAGCGCCGTGCTCCTGGAACACCTGCTCGCGCAACCCGCCTGGCGCGACGCCACCGTCACCGCCCTCGCCACCGCCCGCCCCGCCGCCTTTCACAAACGAATCGCGCAAAAACGCTCCCCGTAACTGGAGCCGGCGGTCCCCGCCGGTATTTGCGCCTTTTGCGCTTTTTGGCGGCAACAGCCCATCCACGCCATCCGCGGTTTCAAATCCGTTCGCTCAACCACTTCACCTGCGCCCCCAACCCCGCCACCAACGGCGTACCCGGCGCGGCCAGCCCATCCGTCCGCAGCGGCGCCAAATCGTAGATGCGATGACACAAAAACGCCTCCGCGTCGGGATGCTCGGCCCGATAACCCGCCACCGAAACCTCCTCCACGCGCAACGCCACCCCCAGCGCCTCGG
>CAMFEP010000039.1 GCA_945949405.1 Kiritimatiellales bacterium | reverse complement strand
AGGACCATCTCCTCGATGCGCGGATTTTCCTGCCCGCCGGTTGTATCGTGTTCTGACATGCAGCCTTCGCAGTCGGTGGTCGTCGCGGCGCCTGGCCTAGCTTTGTGGCGGCTGGGGTGGTGTTTCGTCCGCCGCCGCCGTGACTTTGGTCACCGTCATGGAGCCCTTGACTCGCTTGCCCGTATTATCCGGGGCGATCTTTAACCGCGTCACGCGGAACGTGCCCGGGGCCGTCATGATCGCGTGCAGAAACCGGGCCACGCCCTCTTCGTCGGTTTCAAAATCGCCAATGTCCAGCGCGTATTCATCGTAAAATTCCGCATGGCGCGGATCGCGGTGCTTCGTGGCAATCAGGGCCACCTCCGATTCCTGCGCCAGTCGGTCGATCTCACCCTTCATGACCTCAAGGGCCTCGGCCGGTGGCATGGCCGTGCCGAGCCGCTCGCGGATGTCCGTAAATTGCCGGTCCACCTGCGGGCCGGCCTGCAGCACGCTCTCCTGGTAGGCCAGTGCCTTGGATTCGCGCTCAATGTCCACATCCAACGCGCGGCAGCGGGTATTGATCGGCCGGATCACCGCCCAATCCAGGATCAGCAGCACGATCGCCAGCACGACCACCAGCAGCCCGAATTTTTCGCGCCCATCCAGGCGGCTTAATCGTTCAGCCAACATCGTCACCCTCCACCCGGCATACGACCCGGAATCGGTATCGGCCGTTGCCTTCCTGTGTGGTGGCGCCATCCTCACGCACGTCCGCGAGCAGCGGCGATTGCTCCAAGCCCTTCACGAGGGCACGGATATCGCCTGTCGATGCGCCCAGCCCGCTGACCTGCAGGCTGCCGCGGTCACCATCAAACTCGATGGTATCCAGCACAATGATGTCGGGGGAAGGCAGATACACATGCAATTCCCGGATCAGGTTGAACAGCGCCAGCCGCTGGTCGCTGCGCGCATGCACCACCTCTACCAGCCGCATTTTCTGGTCGATGGCATGCACGGTGTCCGCCTTGGCCTCCACCTGGCGCCGGATATCGCCCAGGTGCGTGCGCTTGAAGAAATAGCGCAGCGTGCCCCACATCGAAAACAACGCCATCGCGCTCACGATCAAACACCCCAGCAACGTCAGGGCGCGTGCCTTGCGCACGAGCTCCTTGCGCAACCGCACGGATTCCGGCACCAGCCGGAAATCGAGCCGGTTCAGGTCGATCGCCATGCCGCACAGCGCCGTGAGCGAAACCGTGTCGTGCGGCGGTTGCTGCAACGAGGGCGAATTGGGGGTCTTGCGGAAAATCTGCAGGCTGTCCGCGGTCTCCACGGGCATGTCCACGCGCTCGGCGAGCGTCGCCACAAGATCCGGCACGTTCAGGCCCGCCCCCGAGAGCAGCAAACGCTCAACCCGCACGCCCGCGCTTTCCCCGGCAAAACTCTGCAGGGCCGTGCCGACCTCGCGCGCAAGCTTGTCGCGCACGCTGGCATCGTCCGACTGCAGTGCCGCCGCCCCGATCAGGATGCTGCGCGAAAACAGCAACCGGTCCTGCGCAATGATCACGAAATCGCTGAAGGAGGCATCCACATCCAGCACCGCCACGGCGCCACGGTGGCTACCCGCCGGCCGAACCTTGCGGATCCAGTTGAGAATGCCTTCCGTACTGATCGACATCGTTTCCAGCGGGGCCCCGGCCTCCTCCATGACGCTGAAGCGGTTGCGCAACACGCTGCGCTGCGCGATCACCAGCATGACTTTCGTGTACCCGTCGCGCCCGGCGCCAACGATCTTGTAGTCCACGACGATCTCGTCCTTGGAATACGGGGTCAGCTTGCCGGCCTGCAACTCCACCATGTCCGCAATCTCGGTGGAATCGGTGGACGGCAGCTCGAGGATGCGCACGGTGGCCATCTGCCGCGGCAGGCAGCCATATACGACACCGCCGGACGTGGGGTATTTTTTGAGAATCTGCGCGAGGCGCTCCGGTGCCGCACCCCGGATGGGGTCCAGCTTCTCCAGATCGACCCGCGCCAGCACAAGGCCGGACGCGCTGCGGTCCACCTGGATGACCTTCAGCCAGTCATTGCCGATTTCGACAATCACCACGGAGCCGCCGTGGGCGCGTTTTGATCTGTCAGTGCTCACGCCAATACAGGAGATTCGTTGTCACACGGTCGAATACAAAGGTGATCCGCCGCGTTGCCAGCACTGCCGGGGCGCCCGCCGCACCGGTCGCCACGGCCCGGCCCTCGGCGACGCCTCCATAACATTCCCGGCGTCCCCATGCCTCCCCCGCAGACGTGTATTGCCGCTCAAATTCACGCAACGTGACCAGCGGGTCCAACCCGTCGAACAGGGCGCCATCGACACCAGAAACCGCAAGGAGTTCCGGCAGCGCCTCGTACGGACCATAGCGATTCGCATATTCAGGCGCAAGGTCTTTCCCGCTCGGGTAGTTGGTCAGAATCTCCACCGTCAGCGCACTCGCATTGTCCGCCCCCAGCCAGCCAAGCACCTGCTCCAGGCGCTCCGTGTTGTTATTGCCAAGACCCTCATCAATATTGATCCGGCCCCGGTCGCGGACCACGCCGAAATTCGTGACGATCCCCGGCACATTGGTGTCGACGATGGCGTAAAAAACCGAGAACAAGCCCCCCGCGAGGCTGGCATTGTCCCGAAATTTTTCCTCGTCATTCGGCAGAGCCCCGAGCGCGACCGGATCGTAATTGCTCGGATTGGCCATGATTTCCCCGATCGCCATCTCCACGCCGCCCTGCGCCAGCGCCAGCGCCGTGGCATCGTCCCGCAAAAACCGCGCCGCACGCGTGTTCGCCGAAACATGCCCCCCCACCGCCAGCGCCAAAAACCCCAACATCAACAGCGTCCAAAGAGCCAGAACGAGAACACTGCCCTGGGAGGAAGCGCCGGAATCGTCCAAGTTCCAACGAGAAACGAATGAATGTGGGAAATCCCCCGATTTCAACGTTGAACGTTGGACGTTGGACGTTGGACGTTTTCCCTCCCCCTCCCTCACGGCGCGCCTCCCGAGGCGATCGCCATCGTCCGTTTGAGCTCCGTGTATTCCTCTCCGTCCTCACCGTCACGCAGCACAAGCGTCACATCCACCCAGCGCGGCAGGTTGGTGGTGCCTTCCATCGTGGATTCCGCATCCGCACGATAGACAAATTGCAGATCGACCACGTTGCCCACCATGCCTTCCGAATCCTTGGCCCCCTCGGGATACACCTCGGTCTCGCGCACCAGCGCCTCGTCGTTGATCCGGTAACGCACGCGCCCCAATTCCTGCCGGAATCCGTCCTCCCGGTTGATGGTTGTGATGACGCCCGGAAAGGCCACCGTGTTGGGCGTGCCCGCAAAGCCAATCGCTTGCAACGGAAACGCGTTGCGCAAATCCCTGCACAGCGTCTCCATGGCAATCAGGCCGTCCTGTTCGGACCTTCCGAACGTGCGCGCCGCGTCCCACACGCGAATGCCGCCCCCCAAACAGGCCCCCACCACGGCAATCACCACCGCCAGGAGCGCCGTGACAATCAGCAGTTCAATCAACGTGAAACCGGCCTGGCGTCTGGCTCCCCATGTATTCATCGCGTGTACCGGTAGGTGGACATGGAAAAGACCGCGGAGTTCTGACGCCACACTTCCACGGTGATCTGCGTCAGTCCCTTTCCGGAGGAATCCGTCGAGCCCGTCAGCACGCGGCGCTGAAACGCCTCGAAGGGAGGCGGGCAGCCACTTTCCCCCGCCACGGCACCAACGCCGTCCCGCGCGATGAGATCCAGCGTGCTCTGAATCAAGTATGTGGCGCGCTCGGTGTCGCGCGCGGCGCCCAGCGCCGTGGCCGAGGTCTGGAACGCCTGGAGCACTACCACAATCCCGGTGGACAGGATCACAAGCGTGATCAGGACTTCGATCAGTGTGAAACCAGCTTGGAAAGCAGCTTGAAGGGATGCACGCATGATCGCAAGCAAGGGCCCTGCCGGAAGACCGGGACGCTCACTTCCCGTATTGCACGTCGTTCCCGGATCCCTCGGGGCCATCCGACCAGATATTGAACGGCGGAATCGAGTCTTCCCCCACGAACGTGTAATGGTACTCGTGCTTCCAGGGATCGATCGGATCGCTTTCAAGATAAGGACCCGGCCCGGCGGGATCCTTGAGCGCGTCCAAGGTCGACGGATACGCGCCGTTGTACAGGCGATAGAGCTTGAGCGCCGTGGCGATGTTGGCCATGTCGCCCTGGGAGATGTTTTTCTTGGCCTCATCCGACGCCGGAATGACGCGCGGCAACACCATGCCCGCGAGGGCCGCGATGATGATCACCACGACCATCAACTCAATCAGTGTAAATCCCCCCTGATTCCGGTTCATCAGGCTTGCCCTCCAAGTAACGCATCCACGCACATCCAGTGCTTTCACGGTACGCCCGGTGCTGGAAAAAGTAAACTGCAAAGCAACGGCAGGGCCCCGGGAGGGGCGGCCGCCTGGCCGCCCTTCGGAAATCAACGCAACCCGGTGCCCAGCTCAAATACCGGCAGCAGCATCGCCGCCACGATGAAGCCCACGATGGCGCCGACCACCAGAATCAACGCCGGCTCGATCAGGCTCGTAATCAGCCGCGCCTGCTGATCGACTTCTTTCTCATAGAACGTGGCAACTTCGAGCAACGCCTCGTCGAGACGCCCCGCCTCTTCGCCCACGGCCGTCATGTTCGCCACGAAGGGCGGAAAATGGCGCGCGCGCTTGAGCCCTTCCGAAAGCGGCGCACCCTTCTGCACCGTGCCCACGCGCACGGCCTCCACCTCTTCGCGCAGCACCGCGTTACCCAGCGTGTTGGCGCTCAATTGCAGCGCCTTGTCGATCGCCACGCCCGCATCCACAAGCAACGCGAGGGTCCGTGCGAAGCGCGCGATATTCGCCTGCGCCACGAAGCGATTAATCAAAGGAATCCGCAGCACGATCGTGTCCAGAAACGTCCGCCCCTTCTCCCCCGCGGCCAGCCGCTTGAAGACCGCCGCCACCAGCAGGAGCAGCAGCACCAGCCAATACCAGTACGTGGAGAAAAAATTGCTGGTGGAAATCAGGATGCGCGTCGGCAACGGCAGGTGGTCGAAATCCTTAAAAAGCACGATGATCTTGGGCAGGAAGAACGTCAGCAGCAGGAACACCGTCACAATCCCGACGCCCAGCACCAGCAGCGGATACGCCATGGCCGCCTGCACCTTGCGCCGTGAATCCTCCTCTTTCTCGCGCGCATCCGCCAGCCGCGCCAGACTGACATCCAGCACGCCCCCGCTCTCGCCCGCGCGCACCATGTCCAGGTATAGCGGCGGAAACACGCTCGGGTAGCGCTGCATCGCGGCGGAAAGCATGCTGCCATCGCGGATGGTGGCTTCCAACCCCTCCACCACCCCGCGCAGACGCTTGCTTTCGGTCTGATCGACGATCGTGCGCAGACCCCGCAGAATTGGCACGCCGGACTTGATCAGGCTCGCGAGCTGGCGCGTGAAGACCGTGACCTCGCGCCCGCGCACCCGCAACGGAAGCGCCACGCTCTTGCTGGCGCGCGGCGCGCTGGCCGACGCCGCCTTGGCCAGCACCGAGATGGGACTGAAGCCCATGCGATCCAGGGCAATCAGCGCCGCGGGGCGGGAATCGGCTTCCAATTCGCCCTCCACGGTTTTGTCGGGGCCGTGTTTCGCTTTGTAAATGAAGGTGGTCATGCAGCAGGCGAACGTGGCCAGGAACCGGTCAGAGGGTTGTCACGCGCAGCACTTCCTCGGCGGTGGTCACCCCGCGCGCCACCTTCTCCCAGCCATCCTGGGCCATCGTGGCCATGCCCAATTCATCCGCCTTGGCCCGGATCTGCCGGGCCGGCGCGCGTTGCAAAATCAGGTCGGCAATCTCCGGGGCGATGGGCAGCAGCTCCGAAATCGCGATGCGCCCGCGAAAGCCGCTCTGGTTGCATGTGCGGCACCCGCGCCCGCGGAACAGGCGCTTGCCGGACGACTCGTAGCTTTCGCGGCAATCCGGGCAAATCGTGCGCACGAGGCGCTGCGCCGCGAAAACCAGCACCGTGGACGTGATCAGATACGGGTCGATGCCCATGTCGATCAGCCGCACCGCCGCACCCGCCGCGTCGTTGGTGTGCAGCGAACTCAACACCAGGTGTCCCGTCATTGCCGTTTGAATCGCGATCTCCGCCGTTTCGCGGTCGCGCACCTCGCCCACGAGCATCACGTCGGGGTCGTGCCGCAGCATGCTGCGCAGCGCGTGCGCGAAGGTCAGCCCGATCTTGGGGTTCACCTGCGTCTGCGTGATCCCGCGAATCTCGTACTCCACCGGGTCCTCGATCGTGATGATCTTGCGCTCACGCGTGTTGAGCCGCGTCAGGCAGGCATAGAGCGTGGTGCTCTTGCCGCTGCCCGTCGGGCCCGTCACGAAAATGATCCCGTGCGGCGTCTCGGAAAATTTTTGCAGCGCCTTGAGCTGGGGCTCCGAAAATCCAAGCTGCCCCAGATCGAATACCATCGTCGCGGGCAGGATGCGGATCACCACGTCCTCGCCGTGCTGCGCGGGCACGATGGAAATGCGCAGGTCATACTCGCTCGCGCCGATCTTCACGCGCGCGCGCCCATCCTGCGGCATGCGGCGCTCGACGATGTTCAGGCCGGACATCAGCTTGATGCGCGAAATGATCGCCGGGTAGAGCAGCCGGATGCTCTCGTGAATACTCGTGTCGTAGAGCAGTCCGTCGATGCGCCGCCGCAGGATGGCCCCGTCGCGATACACCTCAAAATGAATATCCGTGGCGCGACTCTGGATGGCCTCCTGGATCAACTGGTTGACCAGCTTGACCACCGACGTGTCCGCCGCCATCTTCTCCAGGTCGTGGGCCGTGTCCACCGCCGCGGGCTCCTCGTCCCCCTTCGACTCGGCGAGGATGCGCTCGACGGTTTCCGCGCCCACGCCGTAATGCCGGCGCAACCCCTCGGCGATGTCCGCACGACAAGCCAGCACCCGCTCCACCTGGAACCCCAGATTGGTCTCAATGTCCTCCGACGCAGACACGTCGAGCGGGTCGGCAACGGCGAGGGTCAGCACGTTGTCGCGCAGGCGCACGGGCATCACGCCATAGTGCGAGGCCAGCTTGGCCGAAACCGCCTTCACGGCCCGCGCATCCACCTGGCTGTCGCGCAGGCGCAGGAACTCCAGGCCGTAAATCCCCGCAAGCACCTCGAGCAAGGCCTCCTCACCCACCAGCCGGTGCTCCAGCAAGACGTCGGGCAACGAGGCATGCGTGCGCCGCGTGATCTCCACGGCCTCGGCCAGCCGTTCGTTGGAGATCAAGCCACGCGCAAGCAACCGGTCTTTGAGTAACGCCATCATGTTGATGCTCCGTCCGGCGATCCCGGCAGCGAAGCCATCATAAACCAAGCGTCAGCGAAGCGCCAGCGAGGAAACGCCAAGGTGGCCCGGGCGCTCCGCGCGCGGGCAAGGGATACACACGGCGACCGCCTAAATCGCCCCGATCATGTAGAGCTCTTCCTCGGGGGTCTGGTCCATCTTGCCGTCGATGATCTTCTCCACCCCGTCCAGCGTCTGGCCGGTGCGCACATACTGGCCCTTCTTGCCAACATACGACTCGGCCACGAACATGGGCTGCGTCAGAAAGTTTTGCAGCTTGCGCGCGCGCTCATAGAGGATGCGGTCCGCCTTCGACAGCTCATCGATGCCGATCACCGCCACGATGCGGCGCAAGTCGTCGTATTTCGTCAGAATGCGCTGCACCTCCTGCGAGAGCAAAAAGTGCCGCTGGCCCACCGTGGCCGCGTTCAGGTTCGAGCAGGATGACGTCAGCGGATCGATCGCCGGATACAACCCAAGCTGCGTGCGCTCACGCGACAGCACCATCACCGCATCCAGATAACTGAAAATCGCCACCACGGCCGGGTCGGTAATGTCATCCGCGGGCACATACACCGCCTCAAACGCGGAAATCGACCCGCGGATGCGCTCATGCACGTCCCCCACCTCGGAGCCCAACGTCGGCTGATACCCCGTTTCCGAGGGCGTCCGCCCCAACAATGTCGAAATTTCGGCGCCCGCCTGCACAAAACGAAAGACGTTGTCCATGAACAGCAGCACTTCGCGCCCGGTGGATTGCAGGTATTCCGCCAGGGTGATCCCGGTCTTGACGATGTTGAACCGCGCGCCGGGCGGTTCGTCCATCTGCCCGAAGGCCATCATAACCTTGTTCAAAATTCCAGCCTGCTCGAATTCGTAATAAAGCTCGTTGCCCTCGCGAATGCGTTCGCCAATGCCGCAGAACACGCAGGCGCCGTCATGCTCCTCGACGATATTGTGGATCAGCTCGGAAATCAGCACGGTCTTGCCGCAACCCGCGCCGCCTATCACGCCCGTCTTGCAGCCGCGCACCACGGGAAACATCAGGTCCACCGCCTTGATGCCCGTCTCCACCACGTCGCCCGAGCCGGTCTTGAGCGGCTTGATCTCCATGGGGGTGCGGTTGATTTCCTTGTGGATGACGTCGGTGCGGGCGGTTTCAATCGGGCCCTTGCCATCCACCGGCTGCCCCATGACGTTGATGATGCGCCCGAACAGCTCCTCGCCAATCGGAATCCGGAGCGACGAACCGGTCGGCTGTGCGCTCGTGTTGCGCTGGAGATTGAGCGTCGAATTCAAGGCCACGCAACGGGCGATGTTTCCTTCCAGATGTTCGGCCACCAGCAAGGTCACCAAGCGCTTGTCAAACGCGCGGGTGTGAATGGTTTCATGCAGGTCCGGCATGTGTGCGATGTGATCGAAATACACGTCGACGACCGGGCCCTGCACGGCCACCACCTTGCCCGGGGGACCTCCAGGTTTCTCCACCGGGTTGCCTCTCGCCTGTTCAGCCATCCGCCTGATCCTCCGTCACGCCGCCCTGCAAATTGGAATCCCCCGCGCCGCGCGTTCCCGCCGAGGAATCATGCTTGCTCACTGCCGACACCACCTTGCGCTGCCGGCCGCGCGCCGTAAAGCTCTCGCGCATGCCCTTGTCGACCTTTTCATGCACGGCCTTGAACGTTTTCTGCTTCAACTTCTTCTGGTCGCGCTGCAACCGCTGAAAGCTGCCCTCCAGGTGCATCGCCCGTGCCGAAAATTCCGCCAGCTTGGAATCCTCGAACACCTCGTAGAGCTTGGCCAGCACCCACATTCCCGCGAGATACTCGACCAGATCGGGGAACCGCGATTCTACAATGACCCGCCGCGCCTCGGCAATCAGTTTGTCGGTATGGGTGCGGCGCGCCACCTCGCTGTCCGCCTTGACGTCGAACAGCGACGCGCAGGGCAGCAGGTTGATCACATCGATGGTCTGTGACGTAAAGGACACGGGCTTGGGGTAGGCCACCAGCACGCGCCCCATGCGCCGGTTTAACACTTCCCCCACAATGAAATCGCGAACCTCGTGGGCCCGCGCGTAGCAGGCTTCCTGGCCGATTCCCGGTAAAAACCGGAAGGCATGGCCCTGATCCTGCAAGCTGCCGGCCCCCTTCTCGCCGATCACCACCAGCGAGGTCTTGTCCTTCGGATGGTCCCCCTGCGCCTCCAACGCCGCGCGGATCACTCCCTGGTTCAAGCCGCCCATGAACCCGGAGTCGGACGTGACAATGACGATGCCGAGTACGTCGGATTCAACATTCACCAGCGGATCGTTGACATCGACCAGATTGATCACGCGGAAAAATCCCGCGAAGGCCTGCATGAACTCTTCAAAGCGCTGCTTGGTCTTCTCCATCGTGAAGTACTGGGCCGCCGCGATGTTTTTGAGCGTGTCGATGAGCTGGACAAGTTCGCCGTTGAAGCGCAGCTCTTTTCGTAGCTCATTGAGTTGCATGATGGCATCCCGCCCCGGGGTGCCGCCGGTCGGCCGTCATCCCGGGCTGGGTCCAACAGGTGGGCGGGCACGGGCCCGACTAGCTGCTAGACGGCTTCTTTCTTCAACTCGGCCACGGCTTCCTGGTAACGGCTTAGCAGGCTGCCGTCGATCTCGAGACTGCCCAGCTTCATCACCAGGCCCGCCAGCAGCTCTTCCCGCACGGTTTCGCGAATGTCGATCTTGACGCCGAACTTGCTCGCCAGCAGGGCCTGCAGGCGCTGCTTCTGCTCGGGCGCTAGCGGGTGACTGGAAATGAACTCCGCCGAGGCTGCGTCGATCGTGATGCCCGACGCATCCGTTTCCTCGAGGGCATCAATCAATTCGCCCACAAAATGCTTGTTCAATTCCGTGGAGACGCGCTCGCTGAACACCAGCTTGAATACTCGCCCGCCAAAATCAACGGCCTTCGAATCCAGATCCAGTTCGACATGTTCGCGAAGCTGGCGCTCGTTCTTGCGCGCCTTTTCCAGAATGTCAGCGGCTTCCTTGCGGGCGGCCTCCAGCACCTGCTCGCGCATTAGCCCGACCTGGCGCTCCGATTCCTCGCGGCGGGTGTCGATTTCGCGTTCCGCGGCCTTGCGCTTGGTCGTCTGCTCTTGGTCGTGGCGCTCCAACTCCTGCCGCATCGCCTCTTCCTTCTTGCGGATCTCGGCCTCAGCCTGCCCCACACGCTCCACGGCCCGGATGGTGTCGCCCAGCAGCAGTTTTTTGATCACCACGAGCACAACGCCCAGGACCGCGAGGAACGCCACCACGATCGTCAACAAAATGCGGTATGTTTCCTGCATGAAATTACTCCCGGCCCCGTGCGCGTTTGCGGCGCGAGTCATTGAAAAGCAAAGCGGGGTTTAGATCAACGTCCATTTTTGCCCCGGGGCCGCCGCACGGCGCCCTATCCCCGCCCGAACAACTGGAATAGAATCAGCAGGGCAATCACCGCAATCGACATCGCAAACACCAGGGCAATGATCATCGCCTGCAGGATCTTGTTGGCCGCCGACGGGTTGCGCCCCAGCGCGCGAATGCTGGCATACCCGATCGCTGCAATCACCCCCGAAGGGCCGATCACCGTCACGAACATCACCAGAAAAATGACAAAACTTTCCACGGCGGAACCCTGCCCCTTTTTGCCCCTGCCCGGCCCTACTCGTCCACAAGGATGACGCACTCGTTCTGGTCGAATTTAACGATACCACTCTTTATGGCAATCCGGGTGCTCCAGTCAATCGTTACCTCGCCCGCCCGCAGCAATCCCAGAATCGGCGCGTGGTGGTCCAGAATTTCAAATTCCCCGCGGTCGCCAGGCAAAAACACGCTTTTGGCCTGCTCGTCGAACAACGTGTGCGCCGCATTGAGTATTTTGAGGTGCATGCCGCCCCGCCTTCAGGTGACCGGCTGGAGCTCGATGAACCGTTTGAGCTGCGCGTGCAGCCCTTCCTTGATCGCGTCGTTCAGGTCACGCCGCCGCACCAGTTCGGCAATCAACTCGGGCGCGTCACGCCGGATTTGCTGGATCAACGCATCCAGGCGCGGACGCACCTGATCCGGTTCGATGTCCGTCAAAAACCCGTTGTTCAGGGCAAACAAAATCAGCGCCTGATCCTCGGCCGACACGGGCATGTTCGCCGACTGCTTGAGAATAGCCTCGAGCACCCGCCCGCGGCGCAACCGCGCTTCCACCTCCGCCGAGGCTCCGGCGCGAATACGGGTCAGGCGCTCGAGCTCCTTGTAGCGCACGAATTCGAGTTGCAACATCCCCGTCAGCCGCTTGATCGCCGGCCACTGAACCTTGTTGCCAATGCGCGACACGGAGAGCCCCATGTCGATCGCGGGCTTGAACCCTTCGCCAAAAAGCGCGGTGCTCGTGTAAATCTGCCCGTCCGTCATGGACACGATGTTCGAGGGAATGTAACCCGCCACGTCGCCCTGCAGGGTTTCCACGATCGGCAGGTGCGTCATCGAACCGCTGCCACGGTCGGAATTGAGCTTCCCCGCGCGCTCCACGAGCTGCGAATGGATATAGAAGATGTCGCCCGGATACGCATCCCGCCCCGGCGCGCGCTCCAGCAGCAACGAAATCTGGCGATAGGCCCACGCATGCTTCGTGAAATCGTCGAACACCACCAGCACGTTGGCATGCTTTTCGTACATGAAATATTCGCCAATGCTCGTGGCCACATAGGGCACCAGATACTGCTGGCCCATGGGGTCTGAGGCCGTCGCCGCCACGATGATGCCATAGTCCCACACGCCGTTTTTGTCGAAGAGCGTGATGATCCGGTTGAGCGAGGCCTCGGCCTTGCCGATGCAACAATAGATGCAAATCACCCCTCGCCCCTTCTGGCTCAAGATCGCATCCACGCCCAGGGTGGTCTTGCCCGTCATGCGGTCGCCTAGAATCAGCATGCGCTGACCCTTGCCGACAGGCTTCATCATGTCGATGATCTTGGTCCCCGTCTGCAACTCTTCGGCCAGGGGAATACGCTCGAGCACCGAGGGGGCCACACCAAAAATCGGGTACTGCGTGTCCGCACGAATCGGCCCCGCATGGTCGATCGGCTGGCAGAGGGCGTTCACGCGCCGTCCCAGAAATTGCGTGCCCACGGGAATCTTGAACTCAGACATGGTCGTCACCACCCGGTCGCCCGGCTTGATCCCGGAGGCGTCGTCCATGAGCAGCACCAGCACATAGTCCCGGTCGAACCCCAGAATCACCCCGGCCGTGGAATCCCCGATCTGCACAAGCTGCCCGTTGAGGCAATTGTTGAGCCCCACGACGTGCACCACGTCCTGGCGGATTTCGGCAACCGTGCCGTGTTCTTTCATCCGCAAGAGGTTGATTTTTTGTGCCATGCCTGTGCCCGTGAACTACTGGCCGCCGGGACGTTCGCCTGGGTTTTCAGCGTGCGTTTTCCCGAACCAGCGGAAGTAGAAAACTACACTTAAAATGGCCAAAAACCCAAGGATAATATAGATGATCATCCAAGTGGTCTTGGCGCTCGGCGGCTTGACCCGCAAGCCAATCTTCGTGGAACGGTCAATGTCTGGAATGGCCACCACGAGCCGGTTCAGTCGCGTCTCGATGTCATCCAGACGGTCCCCCTGATTGCGGTAAAAGGCGACATATTGGGCATCCACCGTGGCGGGCCCCTGCTCCTTGGCCACCTCCCCCAGTTCCGCGATCAACGCATGCAACGCCTCTTCAAGGGAGGTGAAGCGCCCGATCGCGCTCACGCGGACCAGCAGATCATCGGCTGTCATTTCCAGCGCCTCGACGCGCGGCACGTTGACATTCCATTTGTCCGTGATGATGACATTGAACGTACGCTTTTCCTTGGGCTCAAGCGTCAGGTCCTGTTTAAAGACATAGGCCACGCCGCGGTCTTTGTCCGTCCCCAGGTCCAGCCCCCCCGCATCGACCACGTCATGCTCGCGAATCTCCTCCGGCAGGTCCTGGCGAATCGGAATCGTACGCTTGTGATTCGGCGAGGTGTTTTCCACCACGATCCGCACCACCGCGGTATTCGTGTATGCCCCGGGCGCTTCAAGGTACCGCTCCGGCTTGGGCGAACGCTTGTCGTCGCCCAGCACCCCGCCCGGATCCTGCCCCGTCCCCAACACCAGGTTTTCCACACGGCCGACGTCGATTTTGACGCGCTTGAGCGTCTCCAGGTTCGACGCATGCGTGCGGATATGCGCCAGCGGCAGCACCCCCGGCCCGATCGCGTTCTCCTTCTGGAGCTTTTCGATACGCTCCAGGTTGGCCTGGATGTTGGATTGCAACCCCAGCGCCGTTTCCGATTGCGGATAGTCTTCGAGCAGCTTCAGCATGCCCTCGGTGTGGACGCGGAGATTCTCCAGATCCTGGCTGGGGATGGACCAGATATCGTCGATCTCGACGTCGAAGATCTGAATCTGCTTCGGCCCCAATTTTAACTCGCGGTGGACGTAGTACAGATCGCTTTTGACGTCATAGCCCAGCTCCAGCCCTCCCAGGCTGATGATGTTGTTGGTGCGCACGCCCTCAGGCAGGTTGGTTTTAATCCGGACGGGCTGCTCTTTTTCAATCGGGTTTCCCGCCTGGATGCGCAGCATGATCTTGCTCGCGCGCGCCGGTAGCGCTGACGCCAGCGCGAGCGCCAGTGCCAACACCGCCCGCGTGGCAGCGCAGCGTTGGAAAAAAAAGGCAAACGGGCGCGCAACGCACCGCGTGGAGCGGGTCGGGGGATGCGCGCCGCGCGTGCAGTTCCTGAAGCTCGGCTTCATTCGGTCCATGATAGCAGGATCGGATTTCGAGGCAATCCCGTTTACTCGACGCCAATGAAGCTGGGCTCCACAACCGGCTCGTAGCGCATCTCGTCCATGAGTTGCTTCATGAACTCCATCCCCGCGCGCACTTCCTGTATCTTCTGGTCCAGATCCCGCGCCAGCGCCGCATCCATGCCACCGCCGGCTTCCGCCGCGCCCTTGCCCTCGAAGTTCAGCAGGTTGTCAAAACCCTTGCTCTTCGCCAGCTGGTTCACCGCGTCCGCCATCTGGCGCACCTGCGCGTAGAGCGAGGACGGATCCTGATCTTTCGGGATCTGCTGTAGTTCAGCGCCTACCTCGCGCAGGGTGTTTTGAATCTCTTGCACACGCGCATTGACCAGCGGCAGGTCGCCGGCCTCAATATCGGACTGCAGCGAGCTGATCGCCGAGGCCGCGTTCCCCGCCTTGGTCTTCGCGCCCTGCGCCCGTTGCGCCGCGTTCTTCGCGTCAATCCCGACGGAAATCAGCCGGCTTTCCATGGAAGACAACTGGCCAAAGAAGGTGTCATCGCCCGCTGCGTCATTCACGGTGCCCATCAACTTCTCGATCTCGTCCACTAGGTTGACCGTGGCCATACCTTGCAGGGTCGCCTCAATCCGCGCATTCGAGTCCGGATCAAACCCGGTCATATCCACGCCGTTGAGTCCCTCCAGGGACGAACTCAAATTGTTCAGCGTCTGGTCGATGGCCGTGATGTCGTTCCAGTCCGCCGTGGCAAACGTTTCCGTTAGCACGCTCAAGGCGTCCACGGACACGAGCAGCGTATCGACCTGATCACTCAGCGTCGCAACCCCGCCCAGGCTGTTGGTGATGTCGCGCACATCCGCCTGGATGTCCCGGATATCGTCCCAGTCCGCGTCCCCGAGCTGGTTGGTCAACACCGACAACTGGGACTCCAGGTTTGTCAAATCGCCAATGCCGCCCAGTCCGTTGGTCAGATCCTGCAAGCCCGCCAGCGCATCATCCAGACCGGCCAGATCGTTGGTGAGCGATTCGACGTTGACCTTGATCGCCAGCACGTCCGCCCAGTCGATGTCGCCAATCGCATTCGTGAGCCCCGCAATCACGTTGGTCACATCCGACACTTGCGCGCCAATGTTCGTTATTCCGGCAATGGCCTGAATCGAGTTCGAGAGCGCATTCAAGCCATCCACCACATCTTGCAAGCCCGCCAATTCGCCCAATTGATTGGTGATCGACGTCACGTCACTTTGCAGCGCCCCGATATCCGCCCAGTTCACCGCCGAGAGGTTCGAGGATAGCGTGCCGAACGCCTCGCCAAAGTTCGTCACGCCTTCCAAGCTGCCCAGCTGGTTGCTGATGCCCAGCAACTGGTCGGGCACGGTCAGTAGGATTTCCATCTGGTTCAGGCGCCCGGTCACGACATCCATGTTCGCACCCAGCGCGTCGATATCCGCCCAGTTGATGCCTTGCAGCGCGTTGGT
>CAMFEP010000038.1 GCA_945949405.1 Kiritimatiellales bacterium | reverse complement strand
CCCGCCCCCCTCCGACGAGCTACAAGGCCCATTCTCGGGGGGCGGAAAGCCGGACTGCCGCATCGACAATGACCACCGTGACCGAGTCATAAAAAGAGGACATTTCTATTGAGTTCAAACATAGGACATTTCTAAAGAGCTTTGACAGCTCAAGTAAGTGCGTTGCCTCGTTGCGGGGCGGGTGGTAGAGTTTGGGGCGCAGGGGATCAGGGGCAGGAGGGGGAGGCATGTCGAAGGCGCTTCGGGGCTCCGCGCCCATTCGCGTGGGCATCGTGGGGGCGGGGGACAATACGCGGTCGCGGCACATTCCCGGCTTGCGGGCCATTGCGGGTGTCGAGATTGTGAGCGTGTGCAACCGGCGCGTGGAATCCAGCCGCAAGGTCGCGGAGGAATTCCACATTCCCACCGTGTACGCGACGTGGGACGCGCTTGTGTCGGCGCGGGACACGGACGCGATTGTGATCGGCACCTGGCCAAACTTGCACTGCCCCGTGACGGTGGCGGCACTGGCGGCGGGCAAGCATGTGCTGTGCGAAGCGCGCATGGCATTGAACCTGGACGAGGCGCGCAGGATGCAACGGGCGGCGAACCAGCATGCGGAACTGGTGGCGCAACTGGTGCCGGCGCCATTCACCCTGCGCGTGGACCGCACGATCGTGCGCCTGATCAAGGAGGGGTTTCTGGGTGAGTTATTGTCCGTCGAAGTTCTCGTCAATTCTGGATCTTTTATAGACCGGGATGCGCCGCTGACCTGGCGGCGGGACGAGGCGTTGAGCGGGCACAATATCATGAGCCTCGGCATCTGGTACGAGACGATCATGCGCTGGGTGGGGGAGGCGGAGAGCGTGCTGGCGGCGGGGAAGGTGTTTGTGCGCAGGAGAGCGGATCCAGCCACGGGCAACGCGAGGGAGGTGCGGATTCCCGAGCATCTCGACGTGCTGGCCGAGTTACAACAGGGCGCCCAGGCCCACCTGAAAATATCCAGCGTGCAGGGGCTTGTGGCGGAGAATGAAGTCAGCCTGTTCGGTTCCGAGGGAACGTTGCGATTTATTGACAATGCGTTGTACGGCGGGCGGCGAGGGGAGAAGGCGTTGCAGAAGATCGTGGTGCGTGCGGAGGAGGAGGGGCGGTGGCGCGTGGAGGAGGAGTTCGTGAACGCGGTGCGCGGCGTGGAAACGGTGACGATGACCGATTTTGCGACGGGGGTGCGCTACATGGCGTTTACCGAGGCGGTGCATGACAGTTTGCGCGAGGCGCGACGGGTGAGGGTGGAGGGGTAGGGGGAAGTCAAAAGTCGAACGTCCAAGGTCTAAAGGTCCAAGGGCGAGAGGGAAGACTGGACGATTGGAAGACGGGAAGGGTGGGATGGGTGTTGACGTAAAAATTTGCGGGCTGACGAACCGGGACGATGCGTTGCAGGCGCTGGACGCTGGGGCGGACTATCTGGGGTTCATTCTCTACGCCAAGTCGCCGCGCTACATCGCGGCGGCGGATCTGCGGCGGTTGCTGGAAGGGCTTGGCCGGCCTGTGCAGGCTGTCGGGGTATTCGTCAATCTGGCGCCGCACGATGTGCAGGTGGTGGCCATGGATTGCGGGCTTGCCGTTGTGCAAATTCATGGGGATGAGGCGGGGGCGGGATTCACCGAGGTGACCGCACCGGTATGGCGCGCGTTGCGGCGATGTGAGGGGGGCTGGCAGCCGGGGCCGGAGCAATGGCCGGCGGTGCGCTATGTGGTGGATGCCACGGTGCCGGGAGAATATGGGGGCACGGGTGTGCTTGCGGACTGGAATGCCGCGGCGGTGCTGGCGGAAACCCGGGCGACCATGCTTTCGGGGGGGCTCAACGCGGAAAATGTGGCGGAGGCCGTGCGCCGGGTGCGCCCGGTGGGGGTCGACGTGTCGAGCGGGGTGGAGGCGTCACCGGGCAAAAAGGATCCTGCGCGCGTGGCGGCGTTCATTCGGGCGGCGAAGGGGGCGTAGGATTGCAGATTGAAGAGTGAAAATTGAAGATTGGGGGCGGGGATTCGGATTGGCCGCGAAAAGGCGCAAAAGGCGCAAGATCCCGGATTACTCGGCGGGGATGAGGCGGACGATGCGGTCGGGGGCGTTGAGGACGAGGTAGAGGAAACCGTCGGGGCCGCTGGCGACGTCGCGGATGCGACCGATGCCCTTGAGCACAATTTCCTGTTCGATCACCTTGTGGTTACGCAGGCGCAAGCGGTGCAATTCCTCCGCCTTGAGCGAACCGGCGAACAGGTCGTATTTCCAATTGGGGAAGCGACTTCCCTCGTAAAATTCCAGGCCGCATGGCGCGATGGACGGCGTCCAGTAGGTCACGGGTTGCTCCATGCCCTCTTGCGCCGTAAGGCTGGTGAGGGGGGTGCCGTCGTAGTTCATTCCGTGGCAGATGACGGGCCAGCCGTAGTTGCGCCCGGGCAAGAGCAAATTCAATTCATCGCCGCCGCGCGGGCCGTGCTCGGTGTCATAGAGATCGCCGTTGCGCGAATCGAAAACGAGGCCCTGCGGATTGCGGTGGCCATAGGTCCAGATGCCGGGAATGGCGTTGGTGTTGCTGACGAAGGGGTTGTCCGCGGGCACGCGGCCATCGTCGTGCAGGCGAAAAATCTTGCCGTTCGGGCGCGTTATGTCCTGGGCCTGCATGCCGCCGCCGCGCTCGCCGACGACAAAGAAGATATAGCCGTCGCGAAAGGCGATGCGCGAACCAAAATGCTGGCCGGCGCCGGAATGAAACTTTTCGTCCGCGCGGTAAATCCATTGCTGGTCCGACCAGCGGTTATCGATGATGCGGCCGCGCACGATGGCGGTGAGGGCATGGCGGCGATCCTTTTCGTACCGGCCGTCGCTGAAGGCGAGGTAGATCCAGCCGTTCGCCGCGAAATCCGGGTGCAGGGCCACGTCCAGCAAACCGCCCTGGCCAAAGCACATGACCGTCGGGGTGTGATCCACGGGTTCGCGATTGAGGGTCCAGTCCGCCCCGACCAGGCGCAGGGAACCGCCGATTTCCGTGACGAGCTTGCGGCCATCCGGCAGGAAGGCGATGGCCCAAGGGGTGGAGAGGCCCTTGGGGACAAGGGTTTCCATGCGATAGGGGTGGTATTGCGTTCGGGTGATGGTTTCGGCTTTTGGTTTTGGCGGGGGGGAGGTGGCCTGTGCTTCCTGGGTTTCGCGTTCACGTATCAAAATGATCATGGCGCGAAGCTGATCCGGCGCGAGCACGTCGCGGAAGGGCGGCATGCCCATGTCCGTGTTGCCGGCGAGGATGGATTGCGAAATGGCCTCGTCCGTGCCGCCGTTGTTCCACTGGCCATCGACGAGAGACGTGCCGAGGCCGCCGCGCAGCTCGGCGCCGTGGCATTGGGCGCAGAGCTGGCCGAAGATTTCCTCCACCTTCGTGCCGGTGTAGGGGTTGTCGGCAGAGGCGGGGGAGGTGAGGGCGAGGGCCAGCGCCAAATAAATCGTAATCCTAATCGTACTCGTCATCGTAATCATGATCGGCTTGGCTGGAAGTGTGGCGGGTGATTGGTCTTCGGTGATTACGATTAGGATTAGGATTAGGATTACGATTACGAAATGGCGACCTTCATGACCACTTTGTGCAGCGGGCCCGGGCTGACGGAGGGGCTGTGGGCGTCTTCGGGGAAGAAGATGACGAAGCAGGCGGGTGGGACGGTGAACCAGGATTGTGGCGCGTCGTGGAAGAAGCCGATGTCCTTGGCGGGATCAAAAGGGGCCTTGGGGTGGTGGCAGTCGGGGGTGGGGCGCCAGCCCATTTCCTCGGTGCCAGCCAGGAGGTACTGGATGTCGATGTATTTGCGGTGCAGTTCGAGAGGGGCTTGGTCGCGCTGGCGGCCCGGGCTTTGCTGGACGATGGCATAGACGCGGTCGCCGTCCACGGGGATGCGACCGGGGGCGAGGGTCGCGAGGTCCGGGCGGACGAGAAACTCGAAAGCCGCGCGGAAGGCGGGGTTCAGGCTGTGATAGCGATGGGCGTTGTGGAGGGTGTCGAGGATCATGGGTTGTGAGCATAGCGGTGGTGGGGGCTGCGTCAAGCGCGCACCGAAACGGCGCCGCAGCAGCGGTGCCCTACCACAAACGGCACAGGATCCATATTCAACGCGGTCTGCCGGCCGGAAAAACGGACGCCGACCACATCGCCCCGCCGCGGCGCGTGAAACCAATAGGGCAGGCGCCAGCAGGCGTGAAGCGTGCCGTCGTGAAACGTGGGTTCATGCCATATGCCTCCGCGAACAGTGTGGCCATGTGGTGTGGGCCCGCGGCATGCAATGGAAGAATGGAAGGTTGGAAGATTGCGGAAAATGTTGGAAAATCGTCCGCATGCATGCCACGCACAAGAATGAATCCACCTGGCCGAATCTGTTGCGCATTGCGGAGGGGGAGGTGCGCGCGGTGCTGCAGGGGTTGCCGGCGCCGCTGCGCGCGAGGGCGAGGGAGGTTCCGGTGATCTATCAGCCATGCCCCACGGCAGCGCAGCAGGCGGATGGGATCGATGCCGACTTGATGGGGTTGTTCGTGGGGCTGCCGTTTCCGGAAATGGATTCCGGGGCCTTCGATCTGCCCGCGGAAATATTTTTATTTCTGGATAACATTTGTGACGAGGCGGAGGGCGGGATGGATGTTTACCGCGACGAGGTGCGCAAGACGTACCTGCATGAGCTGGGGCATTATTTGGGGCTGGGGGAGGATGATCTGGTGGAACGGGGATTGGAATGAGGTGGGGGGCGAGAGGACACCGCGAATGAACGCGAAGGCTGAAGACCGGCGGGGATCCGCCTTCGCGCGGCCGCTACGGCGGGACAAGCCGCCGGCTCCAGGATTGGAATCATTTCTTTGGGGCGACGCGGTGGAATTGGACGGCCTGGGGGTTGGCGAGGGCTTGTTCCCAGGCGTGGCACCACCAGGCGTAGTCGCGGCGGACGGAGGCGGGATTTTTGCGGCTGCGCACGGGGAAGTCCGGGTGTACGGGGCGGCCGGTATGCTGCCCGGTGACCTGGAAGCGCAGATCGATCGACCAGCGCGCGATGTCGGCGCGGTTGGGCGTGCCGCGGTGGGGGGTGTATTTGCTCATCACGACGACGTCGCCCCGGCGGCATTCCGCAGCGACGGGCTGGCGGGGCGGCATGGCGGCGGGGTCGATTTCCGTTCCATAGCTGCCGCTGATGTGCGGCAGCGCGCCAAATTCCATGCAGCGTGGCAGGATTTCCATGCAACCCGTTTCGCGGGTGGCATCCACGAGCGGGGTCCAGAAGGTGATGATGCGGCTGGGCTCGGATTCGGGCATGGTGACGCCGACATCCTGATGCCAGGGCACGTTCATGAAGCCATCGGCGCCATCGACACTGGCGGGCATTTTGGCGCGCAGGTGCTGGATCGGGTTGCAGGTGACTTCGGGGCCCAGCAGGGCTTCCGCGAGATCCAGAAAATGTTCGTTGTGCAGAAAGGCGAACATGGCGGGTCCGCGCAGGAGCATGATATCCATGCCGCGCACGACAGCGGGGTTTTGGCGGTAGAGATTGACCACGCGGTGTTCGAAGTCCTGGCTTTCGCAGCGGTCAGTGATTTTGCCGGCGGCAAATAATTTCTGCGCCTGAGACTCGATGAAGGCGTTGAGCTCCTCGATCACGGGGCGCGTGTCGGCCTCGGTGAGCACGCCGCGGGCGATGACATAGCCTTCCTGCTCGACGTGGCGGACTTCTGGGGAAAAATCACGCATATGCATTCGGAATTGAAACAGAAGCACGCAAAGAACGCAAAGGGTCGCTGGCGCTAATACGCGAAGAGGTCTGGCAGCGTATATGACTTTCCGGTGGCTTTGTTGAGGGCGTTGAGGACGATGGATTGGGTATTTGGGGTGAGGCGGCGGCCTTTGCAGGCGCGGGCGACCATTTTGTGGGTCATGGGGACGGGGGAGGCGGCGACGAGGTCGTGGGGTTTCAGGTTGAGCGCGGCGAGGAGTTGCGCGATGGGCTGGGGGCCGAGGTTGCGGTCGGCAGTACCCGCGGGGATCCGCCTTTGCGCGACCGCTACGGCGGGACAAGCCGCGGGCTCCAGGGGAGGGGTGGTATTCATGGGGGTGGGTTGCCGCAAAAAGGCTTAACGCGGCAGAGCCGCAACCAAAGATTTTGCCACAAAAAGCACAAAGACGGATTCGGCGGAGTCATTGAGACTCCGCCGCGGAATTGGGCTATTGATTCGATCATCCAAATCCTCCCGGCGCAGTCTCAATGACTGCGCCAATCCGTTTTGTGCCTTTTGTGGCTAAGAATCTTCGCGGAAAAAGAAGCGTTGGAACGTTAGCAGTACAAAAGGCGCATAAAGGAGACCGCGTCCGGAGGCCGCGGTCCACCTCGGATGATATGGCCCGATGGTTCTGTGGGTTGTGTGCTTTCTGTGGCTACTTCGTGCCACGCAGTTTGGAGACGAAGCGGGACATGCGGGACATGGCTTCCTTGATGTTTTCCAGTTTGGCGGCGTAGGCGCAGCGGATGAAGCCTTCGCCGGAGGGACCGAAGGCCGTGCCGGGGACGCAGGCGACGTTCTCCTCGTCGAGCAGGCGCAGGGCGAAGTCCTTCGACGACAGGCCGAACTGGCCGATGTAGGGGAATGCGTAAAAAGCGCCCTTGGGGACGTGGCAGGGGATGCCCATTTCCTCGAGGGAGGCGCAGATGAAATTGCGGCGCTTTTCGTAATCCTTGCGCATGAGTTCGGCGTCGGCGTCGCCATTGCGGAGGGCTTCGATGGCGGCCTTCTGGCCAAGGGTTGGCGCGCACATGATGGTGTACTGGTGGATTTTCATCATGGCCTCGGTCAGTTCGGGTGGTGCGCAGGCGAAGCCAATGCGCCAGCCAGTCATGGCCCAGGCCTTGGAAAATCCGTTCAGAAAAATCGTGCGCTCCTTCATGCCGGGCATGGAAGCGATGCTGACGTGTCCGCCGGCGTAGGTGAGCTCGGCGTAAATTTCGTCGGTGAGCACGACCAGGTCGTGTTCGCGGGCGAAGGCGGCGATGGATTCGCAGTCTTTGCGCGGGAGGACGGCGCCGGTGGGGTTGGTCGGGAAATTGAGCATGAGGGCCTTGGTGCGCTTGGTGACCTTGGCTTCGAGGGCCTCGCGCGTGAGGCGGAATTCATCCTCGCGCCGGGTGGCGACGGCGACGGCCTTGCCATGGGCGAAGGTCACGACCGGGGCATAGGAGACGTAGCAGGGTTCGTGGTAGAGCACTTCGTCGCCGGGTTCGACAATGGCGCGGATGGCGAGGTCGAGGGCCTCGCTGACGCCGACGGTGATCAGGATTTCGTTTTTGGGGTCGTAGGCCACGCCGTATGATTTTTCCACATAGCGGGAGACTTCCTCGCGCAGTTCGAGCAGGCCGAGGTTGGAGGTGTAGGCGGTGGCGCCGCGTTCGAGGGCGAAGACCGAGGCCTCGCAGATGTGCCAGGGGGTCACAAAATCGGGTTCGCCGATGCCCAGGCTGATCACGCCCTTGCGCGAGCTGACGATTTCAAAAAAATCGCGGATGCCTGAGCGGGGAACGTCGATCAGGTGTTTGGCGACGGGGGATTTCATGGTTATACGGGGGGAGGATTTCACGCGGAGGCGCGGAGAGCGCGGAGAGGAAGAGGCTAGGGACTGACCCCCAGGCGTTCGCTGTCGCGCTCGGTTTGCATGAGGATGCCGGAGTCCTTGTAGGTTTTGAGCATGAAGTGGGTGCCGGTGGAGACGACGCCGGCGATTGTCGCGAGCTTGTCGCTGACGAAGAAGGCGACTTCCTTGAGGTTGCGTCCCTTGACGAAGACGAGGAGGTCGTAGCCGCCGGACATCAGATAGACCGAGTCGACTTCCGGGAAGCGGCTGATGCGCTGGGCGAGCTGGTCGTAGCCGCCTTCGCGTTCCGGGGTGATTTTGACTTCGATCACGGCGCTGACGCGGTCGAGACCGAGGAGATCCTCGTTGACGACGGCCTGGTAGCCGCGGATCACGCCTTTGGCCTCATAGGCCGCGATGCGCGCATTGACGTCGTCCTCGCTCGTGTTGAGCATTTTCGCGAGGTTTTTGGGCGTTTCGAGCGCGTTTTCCTTCAAGAGTCTGAGGAGTTCGTCCATGATTTTTATATATAACACCGCAAGTGGGGTTGTGAAAGTGCGAAGTGCTTGGTGCTTGGAGGGGAGGTGCTTGGTTTCAGGGGGAATTGGAGAAGAGGATTAGGCCTTTCAATCGTAACATCGTACGCAAATGCGTGCATCGTTTCGCGGTCGGAATCGGCGTCGGGATCGGGATCGATTCCGATTCCGCTAGCGACGCCGACCCCGATTGGGTTGCGGGCGACAGGCCGCGTGAGGATTACGATTACGATTAGGAGGGGGAGGGAACGTGCATGGGCTTGAAAGGGGGGGGGGAATTCAGCAGACTCGGCGGCATGGGCAAAAAACAAGCGGAGTTGGTCACGGCCGAAACGATGGCGAGCAAGCAGCGCGACATTTCGGTTTCCGAATTTTTTCTAAAGAACCGCCACTTGCTGGGGTTTGACAGTCCGCGGCGGGCGCTCCTGACGGCGGTTAAGGAGGCGGTGGACAACTCCATGGATGCGTGCGAGGAAGCGGGGATCCTGCCAGAGATTGCCGTGGAACTGGAGCAGCTCACGGAGAGCCGGTTCCGGGTGACGGTGACGGACAACGGGCCGGGCATCGTCAAGGCGCAGATTCCGAAGATATTCGCCAAGCTGCTGTACGGATCCAAGTTCCACCGCCTGCGCATGTCGCGGGGGCAGCAGGGCATCGGGATCAGCGCGGCGGGGATGTACGGGCAGCTCACGACTGGCGCGGCGACGCGCATCCTGTCGCGCATCAAGCATACCAAGATGGCGCATGCGATTTCCGTGCAGATCGACACGCGCACGAACAAACCGGTGATCTTGAGCGAGGAAGAGCAGGACTGGCGGCCGACGATGCAGGTGGTGGATGAGGAAGGGAAACCGGATGGCGCGCCGGTGGTGCACAATCATGGCACGTGCGTGTCGATCGACATGGAAGCGGCGTATGTGCGGGGGCGGCAATCGGTGGACGAATTTTTGAAGCAATGCGCGATTGTGAATCCGCATTTGACGCTGCATTACAGGCTGACGCTGAAGGAAAGGGCTGAAAGCGGAAACCTGAAGCCTGAAGCAGGAAAGAAGGCAGGGAAGGGCGATGCGAGCGAGTCTCAAATTTCAGGTTTCAGGTCTCCGCCCTCCGCCCTGTCTGTAACCTATCGCCGCGCGGTGAACCTGCTGCCGGCGATTCCGGATGAGATTTTGCCGCATCCGCACGGGGTCGAGCTGGGCATGTTGATGCAGATGCTCAAAGACACGGAGAGCCGGACGGTGAAGGGGGCGCTTTCGAGTGATTTTTCGCGGGTGAGCGCGCAGACAGCGGGCGATATTTGCGAGCGGGCCGGGGTGAATCCCAAAGCGAGTCCGACGCGGGTGGCGCATCACGAAGCCGAGCTTTTATACAAGGCCATCCAGGAGACCAAGCTGATGCGGCCGCCCACGGACTGCGTGGCGCCGATTGGGGAGGAACAGATCCTGGCGGGGTTGAAAAAGGAGATTGCGGCCGATTTTTACTCGGCGGTGACGCGTGAGCCGGCGGTTTACCGGGGGAATCCATTTTTGATCGAAGTGGGCGTGGCCTATGCCAAGCCTGAAGATCCGGAATTGAAATCCGACGACCCGGTGCGGTTGCTGCGGTTCGCGAACCGCGTGCCGTTGCTGTATCAGCCCGGGGCCTGCGTGATTACCAAGGCGGTGCAGGGCGTGAACTGGAAGGCGTACGGGTTGGATCAGCCCAAGGGGTCGCTGCCGGTGGGGCCGGTGGTGGTGATGGTGCACATGGCGAGCGTGTGGGTGCCGTTCACCAGCGAGAGCAAGGATGCGATCGCGAGCTATGAGGATGTGCTCGCGGAGATGACGCTGGCTTTGCAGGAATGTGGCAGACGCCTTTCGGTATTTCTGAACAAACGGCGGCGGGATCTGGAGGCGGCGCGCAAACGCAACTATATGGAGCTATATATTCCGCATCTGGCGCTGGGCTTGAAGGAGATTCTGGAACTGCCGGACAAGGAAGAAGCGAAGATCGTCAAGGATTTGAAGAAGATGCTGGAGAAAACGCATTTGGATGTTTGACGAATGTGCTAGGTGCTGGGGCAGTGTGCTGCGGCAATGTGCTGAGTGCTTGGAGGGGCGATGAAGGTTGAGCGATTTGAGGATTTGATTGCGTGGCAGAAAGCACGTGGCCTCAATAAAACAGTGTATCGGCTCTCAACGAGGCAGCAGTTTCAGAATGACTTCAGTTTGATCGATCAGATGCGCCGATGTTCGATCTCCATCATGTCCAACATCGCCGAGGGCTTTGATCGGTTTCGCCCCACGGAATTCAGGCAATACTTGTCGATTGCGAAGGGTTCCTGTGCGGAGTTGCGGTCCCAGTTGTATGCCGCTTTCGACGCCACCTATATTGAGAAGCAAGAGTTCGATCGGGTTTATGCAGATATTGTTGAAACGGCCCGAATTATCGGCGCATTGCGGGCTGCGGTAGAAAAACGTAGCCGGATTTCTCGTCCGTCCGTAGCACCCAGCACTTAGCACCCAGCACATCCGAAAGGCATACTATGGCAACAAAAAAAGAAATTCCGAACGCACCGGAAGTTGTTTCCAAGCAGGCGGCGGCGCGGAAGATTGTCAGCGTGGCGGGGGAGATTCATGGGGACATCAAGAAGAAGCACAAGCCGTCGATGTGCTTTCCGATCCGGTCGTTGGCAAACGTCAAATACGACACGAAGCGCGGGCATTTTGAAATTTTGAACAAGACGGCGACGCGCACGCTTTCCTACAACACGGTCAAGACGTTCGCGCAGTCCATGCGGCTGCTGGCGACGACGAAGAACGACCTGCTCGACAAGGATGACATCGCGGGCAAGCGCGAGATTTATTACAACTCGAAGAGCTGGGGCGAGTGCCGGTTCGATGAGCAACCGGAGTCCGATTCGCTGCTCGACGACATGGAGGCGATGCTGGCGATCAACCGTGAGCAGCTCGGGTACATTCCCGAGGAGCGCGGTGGCGATGTGTGCGGGCCGCTGGTGGTGATCGACCGCGATCCGGCGACGCACAAGCCGATCAAGATCGACTGCACCAAGCTCGGGTCGGGGGCCTGGAGCATTCCGTCGCGAGTGGAGCACCTGGGTTTCGAGTCCAAGGCCAAGTTCGTGCTGACGGTGGAGACGGCCTCGCTGTTCCAGCGTCTCGTGCACCACCGGTATTATGAAAAGGCGAATTGCGTGCTGATTTCGATGAGCGGCGTGCCGACGCGGGCGTGCCGGCGTTTCATCCGCCGGCTGGCGGACGACCGCAAGTTACCGGTGCTGGCCTTTACCGACGGCGATCCCTATGGGTACTGCAACATCTACCGCACGCTCAAGGTGGGGTCGGGGCAAGCGGCGCACATCAACCGTTTCTTCTGCGTGCCGACGTGCCACTACCTGGGGGTGACGCCGCAGGACATCATTGATTTCGATCTGGAAGACGCGACGCATCCGCTGGAAGAGGCGGACATCAAACGCGCGCGCGACGCGCTGAAGAACGATCCGTTCATCAAGCACCACAAGGAATGGCAGGCCGCGCTGGAGCAGATGCTCAAGATGGGGGTGCGTATCGAACAGCAGGCGTTCGCCAAGCATGGGCTGAACTACGTTCTCGAAGAATATCTGCCGCAGAAGTTGAAAAAGGCGAAGTTTTTGCCTTGAGGCTGGGGGCTGGGGGGGGCACATCTGCCATTCCAGACTTGTCCGCTGAAAGCGTGATTCGCATCCCGCGCTGCGCGGGCAGCCGAACGCACACCGCGTTTGCCATTGGAGCCATAGCCGCGAGACGCGGCTATGACGGGTGAGGGGCCGCCCGTCGCGGACTCGGGCGGGTTCAGATTTCAAAAGCCATGCCGTTGGAGACGATCCCCGCCCATAGCGTCTGTTGCATGCCGCGCTTGTTTCAATCCGCGCCTCCCCCCTGTGGAGGAGGCGATACTTGGCGGATACGCTTATGGGCAAAGAAAATTTTAATCGTTGGCGCGTTTGGATCGGATGATTGGTGGATGGGGAAAATGCTGGATGCGGCGGGAGAAATGGCGCGCGGGTTCACGCCACATTTATGGGGCGGGGTTGGGGTGGTGTCCAGCAAAAGCGGGGAAAATAAGGGCGGCCAGGCGGCCGCCCCTCCCGTCAACGAATGCCCGTGCGCGGGAGCGCCCGGGCCACCTTGACAGCTCAGGTGCCGCGGGCGAGGACGGCTTCGAGGTCTTCCTGGCATTCGAGGAAGACCTTGACGATTTTGGGGTCGAACTGGGTGCCGCTGTGGCGCACGATTTCCTCGATGCACTGGGGAATCGGCATGGACTTGCGGTAGCTGCGGTCGGAGCGCATGGCGTCGTAGGCGTCGACGATGGCAAAGATGCGGGCGCCGATGCAGATGGCCTCGCCCTTGAGACCACGGGGATAGCCGCCGCCGTCGAAGCGTTCGTGATGGGCGCGCACCAGCTCGGCGGCTTCCTTCAGATAGCGATTTGAGCGCAAGATGTTGTAGCCGATTTCGCTGTGCGAGCGCATGATGACCCACTCCTCGGGGAGCAGGGGGCCGGGCTTCAGGAGGATCGCATCCGGCACGCCGATCTTGCCGATGTCGTGCAAAAAGGCGCCTGAGGCGATGGCATCCATGGTCTCGCTGGTGAGGGACATTTTCTGGCCGAGGAGGACGGCGAGGTCGCGCGCGCGCACGCTGTGGAGGCCGGTCTGGCGTTGGCGGGCGTCGAGCATGGCGACGAGGGCATCGAGGGTGAAGCGGTGGGAGCGTTTCACTTCCTCCAGCGTTTCTACGAGTTTGGCGCTGCGCTCGCGGATGATTTCCTCGAGGTGCTGCTGGTAGCGCGTGTTTTCAATCTTCAGGTTGCGATATTCGACGGCGCGCTGGATGAGGGCGGTGAGTTCGCCGAGGCGGATGGGCTTTTGGATGAAGTCATAGGCGTCTTCGCGGAGGCAGTCCACGGCGGTGTCCACGGTGGCGAAGCCGGTCATGACGATCTTGACGATCGAATCGTCGGCGGCGGTGATTTCGTGGAGCAGGTCGATGCCGCTCTTGCCAGGCATGGAGAGATCCGTCAGGAGAATATCGTAGTGGCCAGGGGCGGCCTGGATGCGGGAGATGGCTTCCATGGCGGAGCCGCTGGTGGTGGTTTTGAAGCCCTTGCGGCTCAACATGGTGCCGACGAGTTCGAGGACGGCGGGTTCGTCGTCCACGATCAGGATATGGTCGGCGGAGGGGGCGGCGGCGGGTGGCGTGGCGCTGCTGGGCTCACCGTCAGCGGTGCCCTGGCCGGGCCAGACGCACATGCGGTTGCGTCCGGCGCGCTTGGCCATGTAGAGGGCTCGGTCGGCCTGGCTCAAGAGTTCGTGGCTGGTTGCCGGGGGATCGATGCTCTTGAGGCTGGCGATGCCGATGGAGGCGCTCAAGTTCAGCCGGTGGGTGCCCGGGCAGAAGACGTGCATGCGCAACTGGGTGAGGAAGCGATCGGCGAAGGCGCGGGCATCCTGATCGCGGGCGTGGGGTAGGACGGTCACGAATTCGTCGCCGCCGTAGCGGGCCACGACGTCCGAGGCGCGCGCGGCGCCCTGCAGCAATTGGGCCATGTCCTTGAGAATCGTGTCGCCGACGGAATGGCCGTAGGAGTCGTTGGCAATCTTGAAGTTATCCATGTCCACGATCACGACGCTCATCGAGCGGTCGTAGCGTTTGGCGAGGAGCCAGGCGCGCTGCATTTCCTCCTCGAGGCGGATGCGGTTGAAGACGCCGGTGAGGTGGTCGCGGGTGGCGAGGTAGTGCATGCGGCGCAGGGCCATGAAGACGGCCGAGATATGGTTGGCGGCGTGGTAGAGCAGGGAAATATCGGCGGTGGAGTAGCGGTTGCCCTCGGAGGAGGCGAGGGTGAGCAGGCCGCAGAAGGCCTCGCTCAGAATGATGGGCACGGAGAGGGTGCTGCCCACGACGTTGGCGCCCTCCGCGGCACAGGCCGCGCCCTGGGTTTGAATGTGGAGGTCCTGGCGCAAGACGGGTTGTCCGCTCAAGAGCAGGTAGCGGCCCAACATTTCGTCCTCGACCTGGCGCAGGAAGGTTTCGTTCACGGCGGACTGGGCGTAGGTGAGCAACTCATGTTCGGCCTCCGCCTCGCTAAGCACGAGAATGCCGACGACGTTCGACGGCATCATCGTGGCAAGGGTCTTGCCGAACTCCAGCAGGGTGTTGACGAGGGTCTCGGAGCGGATCAGGGTTTCGTCGAGGCCGTCGAGCAACTTGAGGTGGTCGCGCATCAGCGCGAGGGCGTTGCCGCTGGGAATTGCGCCAGAGTGCAGGCGCTGCTTGCGGCCTTCGGCGAGGACATTTTCGCAGAGCTGTTCGGCGGAAATCGGTTTTTCCAGCACGCGTTCGACGCCCAGGGCGCGGGCCTTGCTCATCGTCTCCTCATCCACATAGCCCGAGATGACCAGGACACCGAGCCAGGGCCAGACCTTGAGGGCTTCCTGCAGGAAGACGATGCCATCCATGCCGTCCATTTTGACATCGACGATGAGCACGTCGAAGTTGCGCTGCATCAGCACCTGCAGCGCCTGGCGGGCGTTGGCGGCGGTTTCGACCTGGCAGCCCACGGTGGCGAGGGTACTTTTGAAGAGGCGGCGGATGGCGTCTTCGTCGTCGAGGACGAGCACGCGCAGGAGGATTTCAGTGGTGTTGGCGGTAGTGGTCATGCGCCGATCACTTTAGCGGAGCGGCGGAGTGATGTCCAGTTGCGGGGGGAAGCGCAGGCGGAGGGAATCTCACGCAGAGGCGCGGAGACGTCGGTTCCTGCCTGAACCGGTGAGCGGCCGGTTCAGGCAAGCAGACACCATGATCCGCTCCGCGGGCGCTGCGCCTCTGCGTGATCATTCTTGATTGAGGTTAGGGACCCGGAGGTGAAGGGTCATCGACGTTGATGGTGAGTTTTTCCATGCGGTATTTGAGGATGCGGCGGGTGGTGCCGAGGGCCTGGGCGGCGCGGGTCTGGACGCCGTGGGCATCGCGCAGGGCTTTTTCGATGAGTTGCCGTTCGTAGGTGTTGACGGAGTCCTCGAGCGTCTGCCCTGCGATGGGAACGGGCGGCGCGGATTCGCCAGCGCGGGAGAATTCCTCGGGCAGGTGTTCGGGCAGGATCATTTTGCTATGGCCGTGCAGCACCAACATGCGTTCGATGATGTTGCGCAATTCGCGGACGTTGCCGGGCCACGGGTAGGCGCAGAGGAGGGCCATGGTTTCGGGGGCAATTTCATCGGTGGCGGCCTTGATGTTCTGGCGGTGCTGGTTGAGGTAGTACTGGGCGAGCAGAGGGATGTCCCCCTGGCGTTCGCGCAAGGGCGGGAGGTGGATGGGCACCACGCTCAATCGGTAATAGAGGTCATCGCGGAATTTTCCGGCCTTGATCTGTTCCTTGAGGTCCTTGCCAGTGGCGCCGATGATGCGGGCATTCGTGCGGATGACCCGAGTGCCGCCCACACGCATGAACTCCTTTTCCTGGAGGACGCGCAGCAGCTTGACCTGGGTGGGCATGGTCATTTCGCTGACTTCGTCGAAGAAGAGGGAGCCGGAGCCGGCGAGGTCGAAGCGTCCGAGTTTCTGTTTGTCCGCGCTGGTGAAGGCGCCTTTTTCATGGCCGAAGAGTTCGCTTTCCATGAGGGCCTCGGGGAGCGAGGCGCAATGCACGGCCACGAAGGGATCGTCGCGCCGGGCGCTCCAGGCGTGGATTGAGCGCGCCACGAGTTCCTTGCCTGTGCCGCTTTCGCCGATGATCAGCACGGTGGCGTCGGTTTGGGCGGCCTTGCGCGCGTCATCGAGCGCCTTATGGAAGGAGTTGGAACCGCCGACGATGCCGTCGATCGGGTACTCGCGGGACATCTCGGTTTCGAGGACGGCCACGCGGCGCTGCAGGCGGCTGCTTTCGAGGGCGCGGATGAC
>CAMFEP010000037.1 GCA_945949405.1 Kiritimatiellales bacterium | reverse complement strand
CAACGTGCGCGAGCTGCGCAACACAATCGAAAAAATGGTGGTGCTGGCGCGCGGCCCCAAGTTGACGCCGCGCGACGTGCCCGCCGCGATCCGGGATGCAGCGCAGGCGAGTGGCGTTCGGGTGCCGGAGCTGCGCCTGGCGCCAGGCGGCGCCATCCCGGAGTCCCTGGCGGGTGCCGAGCGCGCGATGATCATGCGCGCCTTGCGCAAACACGGAGAGAACCGCACGCGTGCCGCCGAAGAGCTGGGCATCAGCCGGCGCACCTTGCATCGGAAGCTGCGGGAATACCGGATGGAAGAGGCGGGGCCCGAGTCGCAACAGCCGGACATGACATAGAAACTTTTAGCAACCGGCCTGTTTTTGCGTGTATGCTTTGGCCTTAGGGCGGCCAAGCGGCCGCCCCTCCCGTTGCGTTGGCGGTTAGCGTTCGTTTTTGGATTCGGAGCATCGCGTGGATTTTCAGTCGCGCATTCAGAAGGTCATCTACAGCCTTGGCGAGGGGTGGGGGCGCACCTTGCTGCGCATGTTCATTGCGGCGGCCCTGCTGCTGCTGGTGTTTTTTACCTACGCCAGGCAGCAGTTCAGCGGTTTGCGCGATCCGGACGCGATGGAGCTCGGGCAGCTTGCACAGAATCTTGCGCAGGGTCGGGGTTTTGTCACGGATTGTCTGCGTCCTGCCGACCTGGGCTTTCTTGAGCGGGCCGGGGATGCGCCGGCTGCCGGATCCGGCATTCCAGACATTCGCCATGCGCCCGCATACCCGGGACTGCTCGCCGCCGTCCTGCGTGTGATACGGCCCTCGATGGCCGCGCCGCCAGCGGGCCGACTGTTTGCACCCGAGGCCACCGCGGTATTGCCGCTGGGGTTTCTCTGTACGTTGCTGTGCGGGCTGCTCGTGATGCGGGCGGGCAGCCGCCTGTTCGACGCGCGCGTGGGGGTGGCGGCCTTCGTGGTGTTCGCGCTTTCGGAAGGCGTGTTACGCGCCACGATTTCCGGCGGTGTCGCGCCGCTCGGCATGCTCTTGACCACGGCGGCGTTGGGGCTGGCGCTGGAGGCCGGCGCCTTGCGCGAGCGCCAGGCCCATCCCGCCGCGTGGGTGGCAACGGCACTTCTGGCGGGGCTGGTGGCGGGGCTGGCGGTGCTGACCTCGTATGCGCTGATCGTGGTGCCGGTGGTGGCCGTGCTGCTGCTGGCGTGGGGGTTTGTGCGCTGGCGCGGTGTCGTGGTGACGGTATTCCTTGTGGCGGCGCTGGCGGTGGTGGCGCCGTGGGTGGTGCGCAATCAGCAGGTCAGTGGTCATATTCTTGGCATTGCGCCCTATACGGCGCTGAACCATTCCCCGCTCTATGCGGAGGATGGATGGGACCGCACGCAGACGCCGCACAGCGATTCACGCGATGTGTTGCGGGCCATGACATTGAAGTTCGTCGGGAATGTTGCCGACCTGTACGGCAACCGTCTGCGCCTGCTTGGCGATGGATTGGTGATGTGTTTTTTTCTGGTGGCGCTTTTCTGGCGATTTGAAGAGGAGCGGGCAGACCGGTTGAAATGGAGTCTGGCGCTTGGCCTGGTGCTGACCATCGCGATCGCGGCCTTTGGCCAGCCGGGCGCGGACACCTTGCTGCCATTGTTGCCGATGCTGGCGATCGTGGGCGTGGCATTTTTATACAAGCTGTTGGATCAGATGTTATTTCTGACGCCGGAGTTGAAACTGGCCATCGCCATGGGCTGGGTGGCGCTGGCGGCGTTGCCCCTGTTGTTGACTCTGACCGGGCCGGCGGCGCGGAGGCCATACCCGCCGTACTCGCCGCAGCTGATCCAGTATGTGTGTGGGCTGCTCAAGCCCGGCGAAATTTTGGCGACGGACATTCCCTGGGCCGTGGCGTGGTATGGGGATAAACCGGGACTGCAGCTTCCACGTACGACCGATGCACTGGCCGGGATGCATGCGCAGGGCGTGCCGATCGGAGGCGTGTATGTGACCACGGTCACCGGCGATGCGCCATATATATCCACGCTGGTGCAGGGGCGGGAGCGGAGCTGGCTGCCGTTATTGAACCAACTCGTGCCGGAAGATTTTCCGTGGCAACACGGCATTGCGTTGCCACCGGGAACGCGCGATCAGATCTTTTTGACCGATGCGGAGCGGTGGGTGGAGTAGAACATCTGGCGGCGGCACGAATTCCGGCAGGTCCGCGCAAGCGCGGCCCCTACATGGTGGGCGGATCGGCCGACTCGACTCCATCCGCCTTCTTTTGTTTCAGGTGGCGGTTGAGGGTCTGGCGGGTGATGCCCAGGAGTTGGGCGGCCAAGGTTTGATTGCCGTCCGTGCGTTTGAGGGCCTCCTCGATCAGCATTTCCTCCGCCTGTTCCAGCGTGGGCAGGGGACGCATGGGGGAGAAGGGGGTCATGTCTTCCATCGCCTTCGGCTGTGTGATCGGCGTGGGCGGAACGGTCTCCGTGCTCTGGGCGATGACTTCGCGGAACGACGCCAGATCGAGGACCCCGGACTTGTGGGTGCTGACGGCGTTGTAGCACATGGCCTCCAACTCGCGCACGTTGCCCGGGAAGGGGTAGGTGGACAGCAGCGTGAAGAGTTCGGCGGGCGGTGTGGGGCGGCGCTTGCCCATGGCCTGGGCCGCTTTTTCGAGGAAGTGATCCATCAGAATCGGCAAATCATCCAGCCGTTCGCGCAGGGATGGCACGCGGATCAGATGCGAGCGCAGGCGGAAGAAGAGATCCTCGCGGAAGGCACCGGTGCGGCGCATGGCCTGCAGGTCCCGGTTGGTGGCCACGATGATGCGCGCATCGGTGCGCTTGGGAATGTCGGAGCCCAGTTGGAAATACTCGCGTTCCTGGACCAGGCGCAGGAGTTTTACCTGCGAGGTCGAATTCATGTCGCCGATTTCGTCCAGGAAGAGCGTGCCTCCCGCGGCCTGCTCGATCAACCCCTTGCGCACATCCATCGCGCCGGTAAAGGCCCCGCGCAGGTGGCCGAAGAGCGTGTCCGAAATGACGTTGTCGTCCAGGCCGGCGATGTTGACCGGCACGAACTTGCCCGTGCGGTTGCTCACGGCATGGATGGCGCGCGCGACCAGTTCCTTGCCGGCCCCGGTTTCGCCCGTGATCAGGATCGGCTGGGGCGTGGTGGCGACGGCCTCGATGTATTGAAACAGCGCGTGCATGATGCGGTGGCTGGTGACGATTTCGCGAAATGCTGCCGGCTGCTTGAGTTCGCCGGAGAGGAGGTGTTCCTTGAGCAGCATGTTCTCGCGCCGCACCTCGCGGACTTCAAAGGCCCGGCGCGTGGCCGCGATCAGGGCGCTCTCGTCCACGGGTTTGACCATGTAGTCGAAGGCGCCTTCGCGCATGCACTCGACCGCAGTCTTCACTTCGTCCACGCCGGTCACGACAATGATGGGCATGTCCGGATATTTTGCTGCCACTTTGGGAAGTAACTCGCGCCCGGAAAGATGGGGCATGTTCAGATCCAACAGGACGATCTGGCACTGGTTATCATCGAGGATTTTTTCGACCTGGCGGCTGTCGAGGCATTGCAGCAGGTTGTTGATGCCGTGCCCTTTGAGCGTGTAGGCATAGCTCTTCTGCATTTCTTCATCGTCATCGACCACCAGGACCGGCAGCGGCGGGAAAAGTGATTTACTCATGCTGTCTACTGGCCTCCACGTTGATTGGCAATACCACCCGTGCGCGCGGGCAACCGGATGCTGGCCACCGTTCCTTTGCCCACTTCGGAGGAAAAAAGCAACTGGCCTTTGTGACTTTCGACGATCGATTTTGAAATTGAGAGGCCCAGGCCCGTGCCGCCGTCATCCTGGCGCGTCGTAAAAAAGGGGTCCGTGATGCGTTCGAGGTGCGCGGGATCAATGCCGCGGCCCTCGTCGCGCACCTCGATCACCACCTGGGCGGCGTCCGCGTCCCAGCGCGTGCCGGCGACGATGGCGCATTGCGGGTTCGGCAGGGCCTGGCTGGCGTTGCTCAACAGGTTGACGATCACCTGTTCGATGCGCTGGGCGTTGCCGACCACCCGTGGTAATTCGGCGGATTTTTCAACGCTGAAACGGCGCGTGGCGTTCCTGACGATGGGGTTCATCAGGTTCACCGCGGCATCCAGGACGGCATTGACATCCACCGTTTCCGACAACGTTTCGGGGCCCTTGCGCGCGTAGGCCTTGAGGTCATCCACGAGGGACTTGATGCGTTGCGCGGCCTTGCCGACGACGTCCACCAGTTCGGGTAATTCCTCGCGGATTTCGCTGTAGGCGCGCATGCCCACGTCGAAGTCGCCTTCCTGTTCGCGTACGCGGTCGAGAATGGGCAGCAGGTCGTTGCACATGCGTTTGAGGGCCGTGGCGCTCAAGATCATGGCGTTGTTGGGGTTGCTGACTTCGTGGGCCACGCCAGAGACGAGGTTGCCGAGCATCACCATCTTGTCGGCCTGGATCAGTTGTTTCTGTTGGTGCTCCGCCTGGGCCTGGGCCTGCTTGCGGGCGGTGATGTCCTCCAGAATCGCCACGGCGCCCTGGGGAAAGGGGGCGATGGTGACGTTGCACCAGGTTTTGGCCCAGGAGACATCGGTGAAGTGGCAGACGTCGCCGGAGGCGATGGCCTTGCGCAGTCCGATATCCAGCATGGTTTCGGGCTCGCCGCGTTGCGGATCGAAGAGCGGTGCGCCGAGGGCCGGCAGGGGCATCTGCTGCGCCCGGCGCGCCAGATTGCTCTTGAGCACATGCCCATCGTGATCGACGACGACCATGGGCAGGGGATTGTGCTGGAAGAGGGCAAAATTAAAGGCCTCTTTTTCGCGCAGGGAGGCGTCCAGCGACGTGCTTGGCGAAGCGGCGGCATTCCCGTTGGGCGAAGACGTGTTACGTTTCGCATGCATGTGGCGTGACTTTACAACAGACGGCCCGCGCGTGCCACGGGAATTCAGGCCGAGTGCTCATTGCATGCGGGTGGTGGCGCATTTTGGAAGGAAAGAATCGCGCGGGACGCGCGACGCTACACCCAATTGAGCCACGACCGCCACTTGACCCCGTCTAGTAATACCTGATAGCGTAATACCATGAAAGTGACAACCAAGGGGCAGGTGACGATCCCGGCGCGCATTCGCGGGTTTTTGGGGATCACGCCGCATACGGATGTCGACTTTGAGATCGCGGGCGGGCGGGTGGTGTTGGTGAAATCCAAACCGGGGCAGGCCCCGCGAACCCGGTTTACCGCCATGCGCGGCATACTCAAGGGGCCGCGCACGACGCATGAATGGATGAAAGCAACGCGAGGCGACTGATGTCCGTGCTCGTGGATACCAACGTGATCATCGACATCCTGACGGATGATCCGCAGTGGGCCGAGTGGTCGCTGCAACAACTTGAGACCTGTGGAAAAACCGGGCTGGTGATCAACCCGGTTATTTACGCAGAGCTTTGCTTTGGCAGTCCATCCACCGAGTTCGTGGACAACCTCATCCGGCAATTTGCCCTGGTCTATCAAGAGATTCCGAGGGTGGGACTGTTCAAGGCCGCCAAGGCATTTGGTGTCTATAAAGCCCGGAAAGGCGCCAAGACCTCCGTGCTTCCGGACTTTTTTGTCGGCGGGCATGCCGAGGCCGCGGCGATTCCCGTGCTGACGCGCGACACGCTGCGGCTTCGCACATATTTCCCCAATGTGGAATTGATTTCGCCGCCATGAACACAACGGATCTTCATCGAGGGGGCGTGGATGCTTTGTTTGCAGCGCAGGCGGCGCGCATTCCGGACGCGCTGGCGGTCATTTGCGGTGGTGAGGCGCTGACGTATCGACAGTTGGATCAGCAGGCGTGGCGCCTCGCGTGGCGCCTGCGCGGGATGGGCGTTGGCCCGGATGTGGTGGTGGCGGTTGGCGTCGAGCGCTCGCTGGAGATGGCGGTGGCGGTGCTGGGGGTGCTCAAGGCCGGCGGGGCGTATTTGCCGCTTGATCCGGAATATCCGCCGGCGCGTCTGGAATTCATGATCGCCGACGCGCGCGCGCCGGTGCTGCTGACGCAGTCGCGCATGGCCTCGCGGTTTCCTGCTGGTGGCGCCAGGGTGGTGTTGCTGGATGAGGGGGGCGAGCAAGCGCCGCACGAACAGGCGTTGCCCGCCACTTCCGCGGATGCGCTCGCCTATGTGATTTACACGTCGGGGTCCACGGGCAACCCCAAGGGCGTGGCCATGCCGCACGGCGCACTGGTGAATCTGTTGCGCTGGCAGCAGACGCAATCCGCGATGGGGGTGGGCAATCGCACGTTGCAATTCACGCCCTTGAGTTTCGATGTGTCCTTTCAAGAATGTTTTGCCACCTGGTCCACGGGTGGCACGCTCGTGCTGATTCGCGATGAAGAGCGGCTCGATCCGGTGCGCCTCGCCGCGTTTTTGCAGCGTGAGCGTATCGAGCGGCTGTTCATGCCTTTTATCGCGTTGCAACAACTGGCGGAGGCGGTGGAGCGGGGCGTGCCGGCGCCCACGGGGCTGAAGGAAATCATTACGGCGGGCGAGCAACTGCAAGTCAACCGCCATGTGGTGGCGCTGTTCAGCGCGCTGCCGGGGTGTTCGCTGGTCAATCAATATGGACCCTCCGAGACGCATGTGGTGACGGCCTACCGGCTTGCCGGAGCGCCGCCTGCATGGCCTGCGCTGCCGCCAATCGGCGAGGCAATCGCGAATGTGCAGGCGCATATTCTCGATGAGGCGCGCAAGCCGGTGGCGGTGGGCGGATCGGGGGAACTTTTTATTGGTGGCGCGGCGCTTGCGCGGGGTTATCTGCACCGGCCGGAGCTGACCGCCGAGCGGTTTGTGACCGACCCGGCGGGGAACAGGCTTTATCGCACGGGCGATCTTGTGCGCCAGATGCCGGACGGCAATATTGAATTTCTGGGGCGCATCGACTCGCAGGTAAAATTGCGCGGGTACCGGATTGAACTGGGGGAAGTGGAGGTGGCGCTGGGGGCGCATGCGGATATCAAGACCGTGGTGGCGGCGGTGCGCGAGGATGCGCCGGGCGACCGGCGGCTCGTGGCCTATTTCACGTCCGCGCGCAATCCGCCGCCGGGTGCGTCGGAATTAAGGCGGCATCTGGGCGCGCGGGTACCCGATTACATGATTCCGTCGACTTTTGTGGCGGTGGAAAAACTTCCGCTTACGCCCAGCGGCAAGGTGGACCGGCGCGCGTTGCCGGCGCCGGCGGGGCAGCGGCCGGAGCTTGATTCCATCTTTGTGGAACCGGCGACGGACACCGAGCAGACGCTCGCTTCGGTCTGGCGCAAGGTACTCAAGCTGGATCAGGTGGGCGTGCAGGATAATTTTTTCGATCTGGGTGGCAACTCGCTGCTCTGCCTGCAAGCCATTGCGGAACTGCGTGCGAGTCATGGCCACGATCTGCCGGTGGTGCGCTTTTTTCAACATCCCACGATCGCCGGGCTGGCGCGGTTTCTGGATCACGGACCCGCGGGCAGTGCCCTGCACGATGTGCGCGCGCGAGCGCGGGAGGCGGCGCGGCGGGGTGGGGCGGAGGCGGATGGCGTGGCGATCGTGGGGATGGCGGGAAAATTTCCGGGCGCGGAAAATATCGCGGAATTTTGGAAGAATATCGCGGACGGCGTTGAATCGATCACGGTGTTTGCGGACGGGGACTTGCATGCGACGGTTGATGGGGCGTTGCGGCGGAATCCGCAGTATGTGAAGGCGCGCGGGGTGTTGGCCGGCGCGGAGCAGTTTGACGCGGCATTTTTCGGCATTGCGCCGCGCGAAGCGGAATTGATGGACCCGCAGCAGCGCGTGTTTCTGGAGACTTGCTGGCAGGCGCTGGAAGATGCGGGGTACGACGCCGCGACCTATGCGGGGTTGATCGGCGTTTTTGCGGGCATGGGGAATAATACCTATTACCCGGGCCATGTGATGGCGCACCCGGAACTGGTCGAACGCGTCGGCGCGTTTCAGGCGATGGTGGGCAACGAGAAAGACTATATCGCCACGCGCGTCGGGCACCGCATGAACCTTAAGGGGCCTTGCGTGAGTGTGCACACGGCGTGCTCCACCTCGCTGGTGGCGGTTGGGCTGGCGTTCCAGAGCTTGCGCACTGGACAGTGCGATATTGTGCTGGCGGGCGGGTGCTCGATTGCGACGCCGCAGAACAGCGGATATTTGTATCAAGAGGGCGGGATGCTTTCGCGCGACGGGCACTGCCGTCCCTTCGATGCGCAGGCCACGGGGACGATCTTCAGCAACGGCGTGGGGGTGGTGGTGCTCAAGCGCCTGCGCGACGCGCTGCGTGATGGCGACGAGATTTGGGCGGTCATTCGCGGCGCGGGGATCAACAACGACGGCGCGGACAAGGTGAGTTTCAGCGCGCCGAGTGTGGAAGGACAGGCGGGGGCGATCGTGATGGCCCAGGCGCAGGCGGGGGTGGAGCCCGAGACGATTTCATACGTCGAGGCGCATGGGACGGCGACGCCGCTGGGTGATCCGATCGAGATCGAGGCGCTCACCGCGGCGTTCCGCACCGGCACCGCGCGCACGGGATTTTGCGCGATTGGTTCGGTCAAGGGCAACGTCGGGCATTTGATCGCGGCGGCGGGTGTGGCGGGGCTGATCAAGACCGTCATGGCCATGCGCCACAAGATGCTGCCGCCCAGTTTATTTTTTGAGAATCCCAATCCGGCCATTGATTTTGCGCACAGCCCGTTCGTCGTGAATCGGACGCTGGCGCCATGGCCGGAGGGGGCCACGCTGCGCCGCGCGGGCGTCAGTTCCTTTGGTGTTGGCGGCACGAACGCGCATGTGATTGTGGAGGAAGCGCCGGCGGCGGCGCCTTCGGGGGCGTCGCGGCCGCGGCAGTTGCTGTTGCTCTCGGCGCGCACGGATGCGGCGCTGGCGGTGGCCACGCAGAATTTGCTGGCGCATCTGGAAAAGCATCCGGAGGCAACGCTGGCGGATGTGGCATTTACGTTGCAGACCGGGCGGCGCGCGTTTGCGCAGCGACGGGCGGTGATTTGTCGTGATGTGGCGGATGCGTTGCGCGCGTTGGAGGCGCTGGAGCCGACGCGCGCGGTGACGCGTGTATCGCGCGGGCGGACACCGGATGTTGTGTTCATGTTTCCGGGGCAGGGCACGCAGTATGTGAACATGGGGTTGGGGCTGTATCGCGATGAGCCGGTGTTTCGAGATGCCTTCGACCGTTGCGCCAATTTGTTGATGGCCGAGTTCGGGCTCGATCTGAAGGCCGCGGTTTATCCCGGCGACAAGACTGATGTGGCGTCGGCGCAATTGCGCGAGACGGGATTTACGCAGCCGGCGCTGTTCGCGGTGGAATATGCGCTGGCGCTGTTGTGGCAGAGCTGGGGTGTGGAGCCCGCGGCGATGATCGGGCACAGCATCGGTGAGTTCGTGTGCGCCTGCCTCGCGGGGGTGTTCAGTCTTGAGGACGCGCTGCGGCTGGTGGCGACGCGCGGGCGCTTGATGCAGGCGTTGCCGCCGGGCGCGATGTTGAGTGTGCGCCAGCCTGCGGCGGTGGTGGCGAAGCGGCTGGGGGTGGAATGCGCGATTGCGGCGATCAATGGTCCGGCGCTGTGCGTGGCGTCGGGGCCGGAGGGCAGCATTCAGACGTTGGAGACGGCGCTGACCGCCGAGGGTGTGGCCTGCAAGCGGTTACTGACGTCGCATGCGTTTCACTCGCCGATGATGGACCCGATTTTGGCGCCGTTCGGCGCGGTGGTGCGCAAGGTGGCGTTTGCGCCGCCGCGCATTCCTTTTGTGTCTACGGTGACGGCGACATGGATCACCACGGCGCAGGCCACGGACCCGGAGTATTGGACGCGGCATCTGCGCGAGCCGGTGCGGTTTGCGGAGGGGGCACGCGTGCTGTGGGAAGCGCCGGGACGGGTTTTATTGGAGGTGGGGCCGGGCACGACGGCGGCGACACTGGCGCGGCAGCAAGCCAAGGAGCCCGCGAGCGAGGTGGCGGTGTCGTCGCTGGGGATGGCGGGTAATCCCGATGGCGAATGGGATGCGCTGTTGCTGGCGCTGGGGCAGCTTTGGACGGCGGGCGTGGCGGTGCACTGGGATGGTTTTTACGCGCGCGAGCAGCGTCGGCGGGTCAGTTTGCCGACCTATCCCTTCGAGCGCAAGCGCTGCTGGATCGAGCCGGGGCGTGTGGTGTCGGAGTCGACTCCGTTGGAGGGATCTGTAGGGGCGTCGCTTGCGACGGCCGCGGGCGCCGACGAGCAGCGCCCCTACATGGCGGGATCTGGAACCACATCGGAGGGCGGTACGCGCCGCGACAGGCTGATTCCGGTTTTGCGGCAGTTGCTCGAGGATGCGTCGGGGTTCGATTTGGCCGGGGCGCCGGCGACCGCGACGTTCCTTGAGTTGGGGATGGATTCGCTCTTCCTGACGCAGATTGCGCTGACCTTGCAGAAACGCTTCGGCGTGGCGGTGACGTTCCGGCAATTGCTGGAACAAATTGCCACGCTCGGGGTGCTGGCGGATTTTATCGATCAACATCTGCCGGCCGGGGTGGCGCTTGAGGCGGCGCGCGCGGCGGCACCGGTGGCGTTGGTGCCGGAAGGAATGCCCGAGGTACCTGTGCGCAAGCCCTTTGGCGCCGCGGCGCGGATCACGCTTTCCGGCGACCGTGAGTTGAGTCCGGCGCAGCAGGCATGCCTGAAGGAATTCGTTGAGCGATACACGCGGCGCACGGCGGGATCGAAAAAACTGGCACAGGATCACCGGCGGCATCTGGCTGATCCGCGGGTCGTGTCGGGATTCCGTCCGGCGGTGAAGGAGATCGTGTATCCGATCGCTGTGAATCGTTCCAGCGGCAGTCATTTGTGGGACGTGGACGGCAATGACTACGTGGACTTGACCTGCGGGTTTGGTTCCAATTTTTTTGGCAATCAGGCGCCCTTCATTGCGGAGGCGCTTGCGAAGCAATTGCAGGCGGGGGTTGAGATTGGCCCGCAGAATCCGCTGGCGGGGGAAGTGGCGGGGATGATGACGGCCTTCACGGGGCTGGATCGCGTGGCGTTTTGCAACACCGGCTCGGAGGCGGTGCTGGGGGCCTTGCGCGTGGCGCGCACGGTGACGGGGCGCGACAAGATTGCGATGTTCGTGGATGACTACCACGGCACGTTTGACGAGGTGATTTTGCGTCCGGGGCGCGGGGGCGGTGCGTTGCCCGCGGCGGCGGGGATTCCGCGGTCGCACGTGGAGAATGTGCTGATGCTGGAATATGGCGCGGACGCGTCGCTGGAAATTTTGCGCGCACAGGGGCAGGAGCTGGCGGCGATTCTGGTGGAACCCGTGCAGAGCCGGCATCCGGACAAGCAGCCGAAGGCATTTTTGCAGGAATGCCGGCGGATTGCCGACGCGTGCGGCGCGGCGCTGATCATGGACGAGGTTATTACCGGTTTTCGCGTGCATCCCGGCGGCGCGCAGGCGGTGTTTGGGGTACAGGGCGATCTGGCGACCTATGGCAAGGTCGTGGGGGCGGGGATGCCGATCGGGGTGATCGCGGGGCGCGCGCGATTCATGGATGCGCTTGATGGCGGGTTCTGGCAATTCGGCGATGGGTCGGCGCCCGAAGTGGGGGTGACCTACTTCGCGGGGACCTTTGTGCGCCATCCGCTGGCGCTGGCGGCGGCGAAGGCGGCGTTGACGTACATGCGGGAGCAGGGGCCTGAGCTGCAACGTGGATTGAATGACCGGACCGAGGCGCTGGTGCGCGAGCTGAATGGGATTTTCGTGGGGGCTGGCGCGCCGTACCGCATTCATAACTTTGGGTCGCTCTTTAAAATTTTGTATCCGGACAACACGCCCAATGCCGATTTGTTGTTCTTCTGGCTGCGTTCCAAGGGCATCCATATTTGGGATGCGCGGCCCTGCTTTTTGACCATCGCGCACAGCGAGGGCGATCTGGTGAAAATTTCCGCGGCGTTTCGCGAGAGCGTGGCGGAGTTGCAAGCCGCGGGATTTTGGGAGGCGCCCCGACCCCTCGACTTCGCTCGGGACAGGCAGAGCGGGGCGGCTACAGAAGTCCCGGCGACGGAAGCGCAGCAGGAAATCTGGGCGTCGGTGCAGATGGGAGACGATGCCAACTGCGCGTACAACGAATCGGTTTCGTTGACGTTGCGGGGGATGCTGGATGTGCGCTCGCTGCGTGAGGCGCTGGCGCTGACGATTCAGCGTCACGAGGCGTTGCGCATGACCTTTTCGGCGGATGGGCGCATGTTGCATGTGGCGCTCGCGCTGGAGATTGACGTGCCCGCGCTGGACTGGAGTGGCTTGGCGGAGGAGGCGCGCGCGGGAAAATTGGCGGAGCATTTGAAGCGCGACGTGGAGACGCCGTTCGATCTGGAGCGCGGGCCGCTGGTGCGCGCCGCGATTTTGCGTTTGGGCTTGGACGAATGGCGGCTGGTGCTGACGGTGCATCATATTGTGTGCGACGGGTGGGCGATCGACGTGGTGGTGCGGGACCTGGCGGAGTTTTACGCGGGGCGTTGCGTGGGGGTGACGCCGAATCTCGGGCACGCGGATGGGTTCAGCGCGTATGCCGGCGAACTGGCGCAGCAGGTGGATAGCGCGGAGATGGCGGCGCACGAGGATTTTTGGATCAAGCAATTTGCGGATGGCGCGCCGGAACTGGATTTTCCGACAGATCGGCCGCGGCCGACGCTGCGCAGTTTCGACGCGGCGCGGCTGGACGTGCCGCTGGCGCCTGCGCTGGTGGAGGCGGTCAAGCGTGTGGCGGCGGACAGCGGGTGTACGTTCGTGTCGGTGATGCTGGCGGCGTTCGAGGTCTGGTTGCACCGGTTGAGCGGGCAGGACGATATCGTGGTGGGGTTGCCAGCGGCGGGTCAGTCGGTGGTGGGGGCGGCCGGGCTGGTGGGGCATTGCGTGAGCCTGCTGCCGTTGCGCTCGCGCGTGGCGTGGGATGAGCCGTTTCGTACGTATGCGCGGCGCACGCGGGGTATTCTGCTGGATGCCTACGACCACCAGGCGATCACGTTTGGGCGGCTTGTGCGGCGTTTAAAACTGACGCGCGACGCGAGCCGGATTCCGCTCGTGCCGATCGTGTTCAACATCGACCAGGGGATCCCACTCGACACGCTGGACTTTGCGGGATTGAAGCTGGAGTTCGTCGCGAATCCGCGTCGTTATGAAAACTTTGAGATGTTTGTGAATCTCTCGCCGCGGGGTGGCGGCAGTTTCGTGTTCGAGTGCACATTCAACACCAACTTGTTTGACGAAGATACGATTGGGCGGCGCATGGCGGGGTTGATGGCGATGTTGGAGGGGATCACGCGCGATCCGGGACAGGCGGTGGGGGTGTTGCCGGTGATGGCGGCGGCGGAGCGCGAGCGTGTGCTGGTGGAATGGAATTCCACGGGGTTGGACTATGAGCGTGGCACGGCGCTGCACCGATTATTTGAGCAGCAGGTGGCCAAGACGCCGGGGGCAGAGGCTCTGTGTGTGGGTACGGAGCGGTTGAGTTATGCGGAGCTGAACCGGGCGGCCAATCGGCTGGCGCACCGGCTGCAGCGGTTGGGCGTGGGGCCGGATGTGCTCGTGGGCGTGTGTTTAGAGCGGCGCGTGACGTTGATCGTGGCCTTGCTGGGGGTGCTTAAGGCGGGGGGGGCGTATGTGGCGATGGACCCGGCTTATCCGAAGGATCGTCTCGCCTATATTTTGTCGGATTCCGGTGCGCGCATCGTGGTGACAGAAAAGGCCGTTGGCGAAAAGGTCACGGCGGAAGGTGTGCGGATTGTGGCGATGGACGATGCGGCGCAAGCGTTGGATAAAGAATCCGAGGGCAATCCGGTGTCGGAGGTCGGAGCGGACCGGCTGGCGTATGTGCTGTACACGTCCGGGTCGACGGGGAAGCCCAAGGGCGTGGCGATTGAGCATCGTGGTCCGCTGGCGCTGCTGGCGTGGGCGCGCAGGGTGTATACAGCCGAAGAACTTTCCGGGGTGCTGGCGGCAACGTCCGTGTGTTTTGATTTGTCGGTGTTTGAAATTTTCCTGCCGTTGACGACAGGCGGGCGGGTGATTTTAGCGGACAATGCGACGGCGTTGCCGACGCTGCCGGCGGCGGGCGAGGTGACGCTGGTCAATACGGTCCCGTCGGCGATTGCGGAGTTGCTGCGGGAGAACGGACTGCCGGCGTCGGTGCAGACGGTGAACCTGGCAGGCGAAGTGCTGACGCCGGCGCTGGCGGATGCGGTGTATGCGCGGGCGCATGTGCGCAAGGTGTATGACTTGTATGGGCCGACGGAGGACACGACCTATTCCACCTGGACGCTGCGGCGTCAGGGCGGGCCGGAAACCATTGGGCGGCCGATTGCCAACACGAGCGCGTATGTGCTCGATGCGCGGCGTGAGCCGGTGCCGATCGGGGTGCCGGGGGAGCTTTACCTGGGGGGCGAGGGGCTGGCGCGCGGGTATTTGCATCGGGATGAATTGACAGCCGAGCGGTTTGTGGTCAATCCGATTGCGGGCGCGACGCATGCGCGGCTTTATCGCTCGGGGGATCAGGCGCGCTTTACGGTGGACGGGAATTTGGAATACATGGGGCGGTTGGACCGTCAGGTGAAGTTGCGCGGGTTCCGGATTGAATTGGGCGAGATCGAAGCGGTGTTGCAGACGCAAGCGGCGGTGGCGCAAAGCGCGGTGCTCGTGCGCGAGGACACGCCGGGCGATCCGTTGCTGGTGGCCTACGTGGTGCCGCGCCAGGCTGGGGCCTTGCCGACGGCCACGGAATTGCGTCGATTTTTGCGCGCATGGCTGCCGGATTTCATGATCCCGCAATTTTTCGTGGAGTTGGAAAAACTGCCGATGACGCCCAACGGCAAGATTGATCGCAAGGCGTTACCGGCGCCGCGGCGGGCGGGGGCGGCGCGGGAGGCGGTGGAACCGCGGACGGACGCGGAGAAGATGGTGGCGGCGGTGTGGCGCGAAGTTTTGAAGGTTGAGCGAGTGGGGATCCGGGACAACTTTTTCGATCTGGGCGGGCACTCGTTGCTGGCGATTCAGGCCGTGGCGCGGTTGCATGTGGAAGCGGGGGTGCGCTTGAGTCCGCGCGTGTTGATGTTCAATACGATCGAGCAGATTGCGCCGATGCTGGGTGGGGGGTGAGGGGCTGTCGACGCAAGGAATCTTACGACTTGAGTTGACGCGCTGGTTTATCCATCCTGATTCCATGCAGGGTATGCAGACACCACGCGAACTGACAGCGGAAGCTATCCGCGGCTTGGAGCGGCGATTTCGGGCTGTTCCGGGGCTTCTGGCCGTGTATCTACACGGCAGTGCGGCGCGCGGCGCCTTGCGCCCCGGCAGTGACGTAGACCTTGCCTGTTTGTTTGAGGGCGCGCCTCTGGCGGCGGTTGACATCATGGACCTGGCGGCAGAGTGGGGGATCGGTTTGTTGCACCCGGTTGATGTGGGTTTGCTGACAACTTCCAATCTCGTCTATGCGTATCAGGCCCTCATGCAGGGCCGATGCATCTACTGCAGGGATGAAGCCGCCCGAGACGCGCGGGTCGCAACGTTGCTGGGGATATGGGCACAGTTTACGCGCGAACGGGAGGAAGTCCGACATGCCTACGCCATGGCCGGATGACGTCGCGCTCAACAAGGCAGCGATCGTGGAGCGGTGCCTGCGCCGCATCGGCGAGGAATTCCGCGCCAATCCGGCGTTGGACGATTTCACGCATATCGATGCCCTGACGCTGAACATCGAGCGGGCCTGCCAGGCCGCCATTGACCTGGCGATGCATATCGTGGCAAGCGACCACCTGGGCAGTCCGCAGTCCAGCGGCGACGCCTTTCTGTTGCTGACGCGGGCCGGCCGCCTGCCCGCCGACGTGGCCAAGGCCATGGTTGCCATGACCGGGTTCCGCAACGTGGCCATTCACCAATATCAGGAAATGGATCTTGCGGTGCTGCGCGCCATTGCCGAAGTCCGGCATCACGACTTCGTCGCGTTCTGCGCCGCCCTCGGCTTGCGCATTGCGCCATAACTCCCGTTTCTCCCGATCGAGTAGATTGCGCGTATGCTGGGTGGGGGGCAAGAGGGGCATGGGATTTTTGCGGCGCAGTGACCTTGCAGGCGGCACAAGGACCTTGATGATCTTGAGCACCTCCCGAAATACAATTTTGGCGAACCCGTCACCTCATGGCGCGCGTTTGAAGGCCGTGGGCGGTGGGTGCGGGCGGGTGGGTAGAGGGTGCATGACTTTGAGGGTGCAGGGCGGCCAGGCGGCCGCCCCTCCCGTTGAAGTGATTATTTTTGGGAGGGTATAATGAAGGCAATCGCATGCGGGTTGTTGATTG
>CAMFEP010000036.1 GCA_945949405.1 Kiritimatiellales bacterium | reverse complement strand
TTCGATTTCGTATTCACGATGAACGAGTTGCCGGAATTTCCGGACATGCTGCGGCAGTATGGGGTGGTGACGCCGTTGGTGGCGGGGATGTCAACCGGCGTCGTGTCACTCCGTCCTCCCGAGGCAGAACCGGCTTCGTCCGGTGGCCTCATCTCTCCTGAAGCGCTCTTGCGTCGTCGTCCCGTAATGACGGGGCTTTGGAATGTGTCGGCGACGCCGGTGTCTTCGTTCGAGGCGTTTGTGCCGATTCAGAACGGGTGCGACAAGTTTTGCACGTTCTGCGCGGTGCCTTACACGCGCGGGCGCGAGGTATCGCGTCCGTCGGCCGAGATTTTGCGCGAAGTGGCGGCGTTGGTGGAGCGCGGCTTTAAGTCAATCACCCTGCTCGGGCAGAACGTCAATTCTTACGGCTACGACAAGCCGGGCGCGGAGATGTCGTTTGCCGGATTGCTGGAGGAAATTGGGCAGATGGGCGTGCGTGCCGGGCGGGAGTTTTGGGTGTATTTCACGTCGCCGCATCCGCGCGACATGACGACGGACGTGATCGAGACCATGGCGCGCCACGCGTGTCTGGCGAAGCAGGTGCATCTGCCGTTGCAAGCCGGCGACGACAAGGTGCTGTTGCGTATGAATCGGCAGCATTCGGTGGGGCAGTACCGCGCGATTGTGGACACGATCCGCACGACGCTGCCGGAAGCGACGCTGTTCACGGACATCATTGTGGGCTTCAGCGGCGAGACGGAGGCGCAGTTCGCGAACACCTTGCGCGTGATGGACGAAGTCGGATTCAACTTGATCTATGCCGCGATGTACTCCCCGCGGCCCGGCGCGGCCAGCGCACGGTGGCAGGATGACATCACGCGTGACGAAAAGAAGGGTCGGCTGGCGCGGCTCAACGCCAAGCTCAAGGAGCAGGCACCCGCGTTGAATGCGCGATTCGTGGGGCGGACGGTACCGGTACTTGTGACGGCGTGGGATGCCAAACACGAATGCCTCACGGGGCTGACGGAAGGCAAAATCAACGTTCGTCTTTCCGCTGGCGAGCCTTCGTGGATTGGGCGTTTCGTCGAAGTGGCCATTACCGAAACGGTTGGGCTTTCGCTGGCGGCGGAGCCGGTGGGCGCGGTGGTGGCGGGATAAGGCCGGAGGCCGCGTCCGGAGGCCGCGGACCACCTTTCGGACGCGTGGTGGGGATCAGGGCGGATCGCTTTTGAAGGGTTCGCTCACCCACGGCCAGTCTTCGGGGCATTCACAAAGCTTTTTCACTACCGGATTCATCCGACTGTAGTGTGCCTTCAGGGTGACTTCATCGTCGCTGCGTAAACGATGATCAAAATAGCCTTCCTGCCAGTGGATGCCGTTGTGTTTTGCGTGAAAAGCTTTCCAGGCGGCGATCACGGCACTCATGCCGGTTTCCGTGGGGAACGCGAGAATGGCATGAAGATGATCTGGCATGAGTAGAAAAAGGCGGGCGTACCAGGAATTCTTCTGGTGATAAAGTTGTGCGGACGCCATCAGCTTCGGTGCTATGTCCGGAGACGTGAGCGGCGGACTGGAGGGGAGGCAGCGGATGCGGAGGTGGAAGAGGGCACCGGACTGAACCCAGGACGGGATGTGGTGGTGGAGTTTACCGGGGTAACGGGGTTGGGGCATGGCGTTATTACTTTCGGAGTCCGGGTCCGGAGGCCCCGGACCACCTGTCTTCAGATAACAAATGTCTCGGGGGTGGACCGCGGCCTCTGGACGCGGTCTTTCAGCCTTCTGGTAATCTGCCCGTGACGATGCGGTCGAGGCCGGCGAGGTCTTGCTTGACGGCGACGTTTTCGAAGCCGGCATCGCGCAGCATGGTGGAGACGGCTTTGCCCTGGTCGGCGCCGATTTCGAGGAAGATCAATCCGCCGGGCTTGAGTACGATCGTGGCGTCGTAGACCACGCCTTCGATGACCTCCACGCCGTTGGCGCCGCCATCCAGCGCGACGCGTGGCTCATGGTCGCGCACCTGGGGTTGGAGGGTGTCGATCACGGCGGTGGGAATGTAGGGCAGGTTGGAGATGATCGCGTCGGCGGTTTCCGGCTCCAGCGCGTCGCCGAGTTCGGTCTGTGCGAAGGTCACATGATCCGCTACGCCCAGAGTTTTGGCGTTTTCGCGGGCTAGGGATAGTGCCTGATCGCTGACATCGAAGGCGAGGTAATGGGCGCCGGGTTTTTCCTTGGCGAGACTCACGACGATGCAGCCGGAGCCTGTGCCGACGTCAACAATGACCGGTTTGGCATGCTGCCAGAGGGCGGCGCTGGCGAGCACCGTTTCGACGAGAATTTCGGTTTCGGGGCGGGGGATCAGGGCGCGGTTGTCGGTCTTGATTGTGTGGCCCATGAAGCCGGTCTCGCCGATGACATACTGCACCGGCTCGCCGGCGGCGACGCGCTTGATGCCGCGGCGCATGGCCTCCAGTTGCTTCTCACTCAAGACCAGGTCGTACTTGAAGATGAGTTCGAGGTGTTTGCAGTTCAGCAGGCGGCTTAGCAGGAGTTTGGCGGCCATGCCCGGGCCTTCGATGCCCTTGCCTTGTAAATATTGCGTGGAGGCGGTCAGGATATCGACGACTTTCATGGGCGCGGCATCGGGCATGGCGGCACAGTAGTACGCGGACGCGGGAGCGGCAATGGCATTCTTTAATGAGGGATTCTTAATGGGGGCTTCGCTCATGAGGTCCGCGCGAGCGCGGCCCCTACGGGACGTGTCTGTCACTTACTTGCGCGCGGCCGAGTCTTTGATTTCCTCGGCGAGGCGCAGGGAGAGGTCGTGTTCGCGCAGGGCTTGGATGACTTCCTCCAGGTTGCCTTCGACGATGCGGTCGAGGCTGTAGAGGGTCAGGTTGATGCGGTGGTCGGTGAGGCGGTTTTGTGGAAAATTATAGGTGCGGATGCGCTGGCTGCGGTCGCCGGAGCCGGTCAGTTCGCGGCGTTCGTTGCCCTTTTTCTCCGCCTCCACGCGGCGCTTGGCGTCGAGCAGGCGCGATTTGAGCACGGTAAAGGCTTTTTCGCGGTTGCGGTGCTGGGATTTTTCATCCTGGCATTGCACGATCAAGCCCGTGGGAAGGTGCAGGATGCGGACGGCCGAGTCCGTGGTGTTCACGCTCTGGCCTCCCGGCCCGCTGGAGCGGAAGATGTCGATGCGGATTTCCTCGGGTTTGATTTCGATGTCGTCCTCGGGTTCGGCCTCGGGAAAGACGGCCACGGTGGCGGCGGAGGTGTGGATACGGCCGGCGCCCTCGGTGACGGGGACGCGTTGGACGCGGTGCCCGCCGCTTTCGTATTGGAGGTAGCGATAGACCTCCGGGCCCTCGACGGTGAAGACGATTTCCTTGAAGCCGCGCAGGTCGCTGGAGCTGGCGTCCACGATGCCGATCTTCCAGCCGCGGCGTTCGGCGTAGCGGCTGTACATGCGGAAGAGGTCGCCGGCGAAGAGGGCGGCTTCCTCGCCGCCGGTCCCCGCGCGAATTTCGACCACGGCATTGCGCGTCTCGTCCGGATCGGGCGGCAGCAGGGCGAAGAGCAGGTCTTTTTCCAGCCCCGGCAGGTCGGCATCGGCCTGGGCCAACTCGGCCTTGGCGAGCTCCAAGAATTCCTTGTCCGACTCGCCGGAGGCCAGCAGGGTGCGATGCTCGTCGGCATCGTGCTGGAGTTTGAAGAAGGTCTCGGCCTTGGCGGCGAGTTTGCGCAGGGCGGCATGCTCGCGCACCATGTCCCGAAAGCGTTTCGGGTTGGCGGCGGCATTGGGCTCATTTAGCTCGTGCTCCAGTCGTGGCAGGCGCGCGAGGACGCGTTCGATATGGGACTGGTCGATCATGGAGGGCCTAAGAAACCGCGAATGGACGCTAAATGACGCGAAGGCGAAAAATCTAGGAACCACATTTTTTCGCGGTTCCCTGGAAAACACAACGGGCCAAGCCGTGGCGTGCGTGCCTCGACCTGGCCCGGTGACGGTGCGGCGCTACTTCTTGGCGTAACGCTTGCGGAACTGTTCGACGCGGCCTTCCGCATCGAGCAGGGTGGCCTGGCCCGTAAAAATCGGGTGGCAGGCGGAGCAGGTGTTGACGCTCATCTCTGTGACCGTTGAGCGTGTGTGCAGGACGTTGCCGCACGCGCACGTGATGGTTGCGTCCTGGTAGTCGGGGTGAATGCCTTGTTTCATGCCATGGTCCTTTTGATCCGAAAGGTAGGCAGAATGTCAAAGTGGGCCGCGCAACGCAAGCCCGAAAAAGGGGGATTTTGTTTGAAAGCGCGGGACGCCGGCTCTATAGATTCGGGCAACGTTCACGATTCGGATTGGACTCGAACCCATGCTGTCGCTCAGGCGAATTTCCTTGCGGTTGATTCTGCTCCTCGCGCTGCTGCTGGGCGCGGGGTGCGGGGGGCAGCAACGGCAGGTGGAGCAGGGCCTAGCGGCCTTGCGCGCGGGCGATGCGGTGGGCGCCGTCGGTCATTTCACGCATGCCATCGAACTGGAACCGCAAAACGCCACCGCCTACTGCAATCTGGGGGCGGCCTACTGGACGCTGGGCTCCACCGAGAATGCGATTCATGCCCTGACCATGGCCAGCGATCTTGAGTCGAACGACCCCCGCCCGCAACTGCTGCTGGCCGAAGTGTTGCAGGATGCCCGGCGCTGGGACGAGGCGCGCGAGGTGCTCACCAAGGTGAACAACGGATTGCCGGATCGTCCGGACGTGCTCACGCGTCTGGCGCAGTTGGAGTACCGGGCTGGCAACGTTGATCAAGCTGTCGCGCATTTGGAGGCGGCCCTGCGGCTCGATGGGCAGTACGCGCCGGCCTTGTACGACATGGCCGTGGTGGCGCGTGACCAGCGGCACGACACGCTTTCCGCGATGCGCTTCTTCAGCCGCTATTTGAGCGTGGCGACAAATCAGGGGCGGATCGACAAGGTGCACGAAGAACTGGCGCGGCTGCGCATGCCGTTCCGTCCGGCTGCCGTGCCGCCGCATTCAGAGGGCTCCGTTGCGGCCGAGGCGGCCGCTGTGCCTGTGGCCAGGACGCCTGCCGTCGCGACGCCTGCCGCACCGGCGACGCCGGTTACGCCGCCGCCTCCGCTCACCACGAGGCAACCCGCCGTGGAATCGGGCGCCAGCATGGCGGTGGGGCTGCTGGCGCAGGCGCGCAAGGCGATCGAGGCCAAATCCTATGACGAGGCACTGGTGCTGTTCAGTCAGGCGCGCGCCAAGGATCCGCATAATGCGGACATTGTGTGGGCCACGGCCATGTTGTATGACCAGCAACTGGGCCAACCGAAAAAGGCCGAGGGGTTTCTGCGCGATTTCGTCATGTTGTTCCCGGGCGATTATCGCGTGACCGCCGCCCAGCGGAGATTGGGCAACGTCGCGAGTGGCAGACCTTCGGTTCCCGCGGTCACGACCACGGTGGCGCCGCCGCCTCCCCCGACGACCACGGTGCGTGTGGCCACCGCGCAGAAACTGACCCTGGCCGAGGTCTGGCAGAAGGGGTTGGACGCGCATGCTGCGGGGAAGTGGGATGAGGCCATCCGCTATTATGAAACGACCCTGACTCTCGATCCGACATTCGCGAGCGCGGCATTCAACATGGGGGCGGCTTACAAGGCGAAGGGCGCTCTTCAAGAGGCCCGGCAGTCCTTTCGCAAGGCGGCGGCACTGGATCCCGCCATGGAAAAGGCGCAGTATATGTTGGCGGTGGTGAACCGCGAGCTGGGAGATCGCAGCCGCGCGATTGAGTCCGGCAAGCGTGCGCTGGCCATCGCCCCGCGTGATGGTAAAACGCATTACTTGCTCGGGTTGCTGTATCGCGAGTCATTGCGCTACGATCTGGCGCGTTATCATTTCAAGCGTGCCTCCGAACTGGCGGCGGATCGTGGATCGGCGGACAAAGCGCGTGCGGCACTGGAGAGCGTGCCCACGCCGGGAGCAAAGCGGTGATGGACGCCTTGCCTTCTTTGGGTCTGGTGGATGTGGTGGCGCTGGCGGCGATCGCCTTCGCGGCCTTACGCGGCTATTTTCGCGGCCTTTCTGGCGAACTCGCGGGGCTGATTGGCAACGCGGGATCGCTGCTCGTGGGGGTGGGCTGCTATCGCGCGATCGGAGACTGGCTGCAGCACAACAGCAAGGTGACGGGCGCGAGCGCCCTCGCGCTCGCCTTTGGCGGGATCGTGGTGGGTGGCATTCTTTTCACCATGGTGCTGCGCTGGACGGTGGGACGGATTTTTCGTGTGGTCGTGGAGGACGGGATCAACCGTACGGGGGGCGTGGTGGCCGGCATCCTGCGGGGGTTGGTGGTGGTGACGATCGTATTTGCCTTGCTGAATATGCTGCCGAACGAGCGTGTGCACCGGAAGTTTGTCAACGAATCGGTGATCGGCACGCTGGTGCAGCGCGTGATCCCGCAATTGTCGGGTGCGTCGGATAAGAACGAAGAGGTCGAAATTCCCGCGCGATAGGCCCCGCCGTCTCGCAATGGGTTACCCATGGCAAAGCTGGTTTCCAAGCAGCAGCTCGAAGACATCCGGTTCCGCAACGATATTGTCGAGGTCGTCGGTTCCTACCTGACTCTCAAGCGCGCGGGTGGGGCCTTTCGGGCATTGTGTCCCTTCCACAAAGAGAAGACGCCGTCATTCAACGTCAACCCGCAGCGCCAGATTTTTCATTGTTTCGGCTGCGGCGCGGGGGGCGACGTCTTTGGATTCGTCATGCAGCATGAAGGTGTCGATTTTGGGGAAGCGGTGCGCATGCTCGCCGAACGCGCGGGCATCACGCTGGAACTGGAGGAGGGCGCGGCGGGGGAGCGCAACGACAAGGCGGTACTCTACAAGATTCACGAGGGTGTGGCGCAGTTCTACCAGCGCTGCCTGCGTGAGGTTCCGGCGGCAGCGCATGCCCGCGCCTACTTGAAGACGCGCGATTTGAACGACGAGATCGTCGAAAAGTTTCTGATCGGCTATGCACCGGAGAGTTGGGACGCGGTGCTGCGCTGGGCGGGCAAAAACAAATTCACGCCAGCGCAGATGGAGCAGGCGGGGTTGTTGGCGCGCAGCGACCGGGAGGATTCCCGCCATCCGTTGTATGACCGATTTCGCAACCGGTTGATGTTTCCGATCCGTGATGAGCAGGGGCGCGTGATCGGCTTCAGCGGCCGGGCCCTGGATGAAGCGACCCAGCCGGCCAAGTACGTCAACAGCCCGGAAACGCTGCTCTTTAAAAAGAGCCGTGTTCTGTACGCCATCGACCGCGCGCGCAAAAAGATCGTCGAAGCGGGCGAGGCGATTGTCTGTGAGGGGCAGATCGACGTGATTCGCTGCCATGCTGCGGGGCTGGAGCATGCCGTGGCGGCGCAGGGCACGGCGTTTACGGAGGACCATGCCCGTGTTGTCCACCGTTACGCGGACAGCGTGACGTTGGTTTTCGATCCGGATCGCGCGGGCCAGGATGCGACGATTCGCGCCGCGGCGGTTTTTATGCAGGCCGGTCTGGCGGTGCGCGTGGCCACGCTGCCACCGGGCCAGGACCCCGATGCCTTCATCCGCGCCAAGGGGGCGGAGGCTTTTTGCGCGTTGCTGGCGAAGGCGGCATCGGTGGTGCAGTTCCAGGTGGCCGTGCAGTCGGGGCGCGAGGATGCGCGCAGCGAGGTGGGGGTGATGCGCATCTCGCGGGCGGTGTTGCAGACCATTGCGCAGACACCGAATGCGGTGCTGCGCGCCAAACTTGCGCAGGAGGCGGCGGCCCTGCTGAACCTGCCGGCTTCCGCACTGATGGACGATCTGCGCCACCTGCAATCGCGCGAAGCGAGGCGCGCTCCCGCGGATGTGAACGCGGAGATTGAGGGCAAACTCCCGGCGCGTCCGGCGGTGGAGGTGGAACTTTGCGAGCACCTGTGCCACCTCGTGGATGAACCCGGGCTGGATGAGTTGATCCACGACTATCTGCCGCTATCGATTCTGCGCGATGCAGGCTGCCGGCGTGTGGCCGAAGCCTGTATGCAGGCGGCGGAAAGCGGTTTGCATTTGCACGGTGTTTTGGAAGCGGACCCGCAGCTGGAGCCGGGGTTGTTGCAACTGGCGGCGGCGGTGCAAAGCGCGCCCACGAAGATTCGCGGGCAGGAGCGCCACCGGACGGATGCGGTGAGGGACATCATTCTGAATCTCTGGCGCCGCGAGTTTCGGACACGTCGTGAAATTTTGCACAAAGAATACCTGGAAAATCCGTCAACGGAATTGCATGCGCGCCACTATCAACTCACACAAGATTTGGACTCACTGAAGAATTGGGAGAGCGGCGTTGCCATCATTGCATTGGAAGTGGGGGGGTGAGGGCGGCTGGGCTCCGCCTGTCGCAGAATACCGGCGGGGACCGCCGGCTCCAGAACTGACGAGAAACTGAAATACGCCTAATCCGTCAGCACGACGCGCGCTTCGTTGAGCACTTCATCCACCGTGATGGCTTGGAGGCAGCGGTTGTTTTGGCAGGGGGAATGTTTGGCGTTGTAGACGGAGACGCAGGGGGAGCAGGCGAAGGCTTTGTAGAGGCAGGTGGCGCGGCCGCCGAGGGGGGCGTAGAGCTGCGGGGTTTCGGGGCCAAAGAGGACGATGGTGCGGAGCGGCGTGAGGGAGGCGAAGTGGGCGGGGCCGCTGTCATTGGTGACCATCAGGCGGGCGAGGGTGTAGAGCCCCAGCAACTCGGGCAAGCTGGTGGCGCCGGCGAAGCTGACGCAGCGGTTGCTGCCCACCTGTTGGGCGAGCGTTTCCGCTTCACGCTTCTCGTCCGGGCCGCCGGTCACGGCGATGCGCACGTCCGTGCGTTCGGCCAGCAGGCGCCGGCAGAATTCGATGTAGTGGCGCGCAGGCCATTTGCGCAGTGGGAAGAGAGCTGACGAATTGGGATTTACCAGCACGAGGGACACGCCGGGGGTGGGGGGAATGCGCGCTTCCGACAGTTTGCGCGTGACGGATTCCACCACCGATGGGGGTGACACATGCGAGGGCAGGGTGTAGTCGTGGCCGCCAAGCGGTTGCTTCAGGTACACCTCGGAGAGGTGCGGGGTGAAGAGCGCTTCCACGAGGGCCATAAAGGCCTGGCTGGTGTGGATGTGGGCGGAATAGAGAACGGGATGCGTTAGTAAATTGCCGCAATGCAGGCCTTCGCTCGTGAATCGGTGAAAGCCCACGCGGATGCCACGCGGGCAGGCCAGAAACGCGAGGATCACGGAAAAGCGGCTGAAGAAATCCATGTCGATGGCGGTGTCCACCTGGAGGGCGCGCAGGCGCCGGATTGCGCGCCAGCCGGTCCAACACATGCGCCAGGTGGAGGATGTATCCACGCGCAAGGTGCGTTCCGCGGGGCCGAGGCCGAGTTCGTCGAAGATGCCGCCAAATTCATCGAACGACAGGAAGAACAGTTCCAAATTGGGGATGCGGCGCCGGAGCTGGGCAAGCGCGGGATAGGCGAGGACTGTGCTCCCCATTTCGGTGAGCTTGATCACGACCACGCGGTGGGGTATGCGGGTGTCGGTGCGGTGGTGGAGAAGGCGTCCGAGGTGCCGGAGGATGGTGAGCAGGCGGCAGATTGGTCCACCGATGCGGCGGTCCGCAAAGCGCAGGGTGTTCACGTTCATTGCAGCGGCAGCCTACCTTGAATCCGGCGGGGACACAACTGGAGCATGTGCGGCAAGGGGTGGGCGACCGCGTCCAGAGGCCGCGGTTCACCTTTCGGCATCGCATACTGGACGGGGGCAGAGCACGGGACTACATTGATGGTTTTGGCGAACCATGCGGGGTGATGCATGCGGGCGATGATGTTGACGGGGATCCGGGAGATGGTGGGGATGGACGTGCCTGACGCACGGATCTCGAAGCCAACGGATGTGTTGTTGCGCGTGGGTGCGGTGGGCGTTTGCGGCTCGGACGTGCATTATTATGTGCGCGGGCGGATCGGCAGCCAGGTGGTGGAATATCCCTATCGCGTGGGGCATGAGTTTTCCGCGATTGTTGTGGAAATCGGGCCGGGGGTAAAACGCTTGCGGCCGGGGGATCGCGTGGCGGTGGATCCGGCGATGCCCTGCGGGCAATGCGACCAGTGCCGGGTGGGGCGCGCGCATACATGCCGCCACCTGCGTTTTCTTGGTTGTCCGGGGCAGGCGGATGGATGTCTTTCCCGTTTTATTGTGATGCCGGAATCCTGCTGCTTTCCCGTGCGTGGCGGCACGACTTTGGAGGAAGCGGCAGTGGCGGAGCCGCTTTCGATCGGCGTCTACGCGGTGCGCCTGTCCGTTCCCATGCTCGGGGCGCGCATTGGCATTCTGGGCAGCGGTCCAATCGGGCTTTGCGTGATGTTGTCCGCGCTGGGGGAGGGGGCGGCGGCGGTGTATGCCACCGATAAAATCGATGCGCGCCTGGCCGTGGCGCAGCGGACGGGGGCCAGCTGGACCGGCAACCCGGAGCGTGATGACGTGGTGGCCGCGATCACGAAGGCGGAACCCAACCTGCTCGACGCGGTATTCGATTGTTGCGGTCAGCAGGAGGCGCTTGATCAGGCCGTGGACCTGCTCAAGCCAGGCGGCAAGCTCATGGTGGTGGGCATCCCTGAAGTCGATCGCGTGTCCTTCTCCATCGACAAGCTGCGGCGCAAGGAAATCTGCATTCAGAATGTGCGGCGGCAGAACGAATGCATGCAACCTGCGCTGGATTTGATCGAGCAGGGGAAAGTCGACGTCGCGTCCTTGATCACGCACCGTTTTTCGTTGGAAGAATCCAAGGAGGCTTTTGACATGGTGGCGGATTACCGCGATGGGGTGGTGAAGGCGATGATTACGGTGGGGGCATAGGGCCAGGCGGGCGGAGTCCGGGTCCGGAGGCCCCGGACCACCTTAGAGACTCGAAATTAAACATGCAAACGAACGTAAACAATCTCGATTCATTCGATGTGCACGAACGCCGCGCGACGTTGGCCGGGTTGGCGCGTGGGCCGGGGTTGCCCGCCGCGGGCAGCAACGTCAATATGCACGCGCACTCGTTTTATTCCTTCAACGCGGAGGGGTGGTCACCCTCGCGTGTGGCGTGGGAATGCCGCCGTGCGGGGCTGTATGCCGCGGGGCTGTGTGATTTCGATGTGCTGGATGGGGTGGAGGAATTTCTGGATGCCGGGCTGGCGTTGGGGCTGCGGGCCGCGGCGCATATTGAGACGCGGGTTTTTCTGGCGGACATGCGCGAGGTGGAGATCACGTCGCCGGGCGAACCGGGGGTGACGTACATCATGGGGGCGGGGTTCGTGCGGTCCCCGGCGGCGGGCACGCGGGCCGCGGACGATCTGGCGGCCTATCGCCGCCGGGCGGGCGAGCGCAACCAAGCGCTCATCGCGCGGATTCATCAACACTTGCCGGAGATTGCCCTGGACTATGTGCGCGACGTGATGACGCTGACGCCTGCGGGAAATGCGACGGAGCGCCACATCATCCGGGCCTACGTGCGCCAGGCGGCGCACCGGTTTGGCGAGGGTGATTCCGCGGTGGCCTTTTGGAGCGGTGTGCTGGGCAAGGATGGGGAGACCACGCGGCGACTGATGGCGGAAGCGCCGCGCTTCGAGGAGGCGGTGCGGGCGCGGCTGGTCAAGCGCGGCGGGCTTGGATACGAGCAGCCGTCCGAGAGCACGTTCCCGCGCGCGGCGGATTTTACGGCCTGGGTGCGCGCATGCGGCGCGCTGCCGATGATCACGTGGCTCGACGGCACCAGTGCGGGCGAGCGCGATGCGCAGGCGCTGCTGGATTGCATGTGCGGGCACGGCTGCGTGGCGATGAATATCGTGCCGGACCGCAACTGGAACATTGCCGATCCGGAAGAACGCCGGCGCAAGATCGCCAATCTGGGCACGATCGTGGCGGAGGCGGAACGGCGCGGGTTGCCGCTCAACATCGGCACGGAAATGAACCGCCATGGATTGCCTTTCGTGGACGATCTCAATGGAGAAGCATTGCGCCCGCACAGGGCGGCGTTTTTACGCGGAGCGCGGATCATGGCGGGACACAGCCTGCTCGCGCGCTACGCGGACTATGGATATTTGAGCCCGGCGGCGGAGCAGGATTTGACAGAAGTTAAGGAACGCAATGCGTTCTTCGAGGCGATCGGCGCGCTGCCGCCGCTGACGGAAGCACAAGCCCGCGATCTGCAGGCAGGCGGTGCGGGCAAGGCGCTGGATTGGTTTCGGCGAGGTCTGCAATAAGTTGTCCTGCCGCGACGTTGTCTGATCAGGGCCGTGTCTTGGTGCCACCCCGCGAGGTCTGGATATGGAGTATGCTGGCCAACAACGCAGCGCGTTGCGCGTGGGCGCGGGGCTGGGCACGGTGTTGTCCTGTGTGCTGGCCGTGGTTCCGGCGTTCCCGGCCCAGGCACGCAACATCCTGCTGTTGATCGCCGATGACTACGGGGTGGACAGCAGCGCCATCTATAACTCCACGAATTTTGGCGCATCGCTTCCGTATACGCCGAATCTTGCTGCGCTGGCGGCCGGCGGTGTGGTGTTTGGCCATGCCTACGCCAATCCGGTGTGTTCACCCTCGCGGGCTTGTATGGTGACGGGGCGTCATGCATTTCGCACAGGCATCGGCGACGCCATCCTCGACCAAACCAGTCCCAGCTTGCAGGCTGCGGAGTTTACGCTGCCGGAGGCATTTGCCGCGAATGGCGGACTGGGTTATCAGCTGGCGCAATTCGGCAAATGGCACCTGGGCGAGCAGGCGGCGACACCCAATACGATCGGCGGCTGGCCCCATTATGCGGGTTGTGTGACCCATGCCGTGCCGAGTTACACGAACTGGCCCAAGACGGTGAACGGCGTGGTCTCGCCGGGGTACACGCCGTATGCCACGTCCGACGTGGTGAACGATGCCATCCTGTGGATTCAGGGGCGTGGCGCGCAACCGTGGTTTGCGTGGGTGGCCTTCAACTCGCCGCATATTCCACTGCACAAGCCGCCCACCAATCTGTGCCCCGACTATGCATGGATCCCGGGCACACCCGCCGACATTGCGGCCAATCCGCGCCGTTACTACGAAGCCATGGTGCAGGCAATGGATACGGAAATTGGACGCCTATTGGCGGCGGTGGATCATACCAATGCCGATATTATTTTTGTCAGTGACAATGGCACGCCCCGCCGGGTCATCCAGCCGCCATTTCCGCAAAGCCACGCCAAGGATTCGCTCTATGAGGGGGGAATCCATGTGCCGCTGATCGTGTCCGGACCCGATGTGGTCTCGCCGGGACGCACGAACGACACCCCGGTGCATGTGGCCGATCTGTTTGCCACGATTCTGGAGCTTGCGGGCATTGATGTGGCGACAACCCTGGGCACGAATGCCGTGGTGGATTCACGCAGCTTTGTTTCCATGCTGCAAAGCGACGCGCAGGAATCGCGTACGGTGTATAGCGAACTGTTCGGGGCCGACACTACCAGCGGCGGCCAGGCCTTGCGAGGCGCCCCATTCAAGCTGATTGATTTTCAAGACGACCCGGAGGAGTTTTACGATTTGGAGAGCGATCCATACGAAGGCACGAATCTGTTGGATGGGGTATTGAATGCCACGCAGCAGGCGCATTATTACGATTTACGGCGAAAGCTTGGCGCGTATCAACACGATCTCACGGCGTCACACATCACGAATTGCGCGGTGGCGGGCGCCGGAATCAGTGTCAACGCCACCTGGGATACGAATCTGACCTATACGCTCTGGCGCGCGCAGGAATTGGCGGAACTTGCGTGGACGCCGGTCAGCAACATGGGCGTGGTCATCGACGGGGCATCCATCACCCTGATCGACAGTCAGGCGCCATCGGCGGGCGCGTTTTATCAACTGACCGCCGTGCCGCCGTGAAGACCAAAAGGGCGGCCAGGCGGCCGCCCCTCCCGCGTCACACTGTGTAGGTTGACGCGGCGGTTTTGCCGCCCTGGCCGGTCCAGTCGGTGTGGAAGAACTGCCCGCGGGGTTTGTCCACGCGCTCGTAGGTGTGGGCGCCGAAGTAGTCGCGCTGGGCTTGCAGCAAGTTGGCGGGCAGGCGCGCGCAGCGGTAGGAGTCGTAATAGGTCAGTGCGGTGCCCATGGCCGGGATGGGAATGCCGAGCTTCACGGCCATTTTCACCACGTTGCGCCAGGGCGATTGGGCCTTGGCCACGACCTTGCGGAAATAGGGGTCGAGGAGCAGGTTGGCGAGATCGGGCCGCTTATCGAAGGCCTTCTTGATCTCCCCGAGGAACTGGGCGCGGATGATGCATCCGCCGCGCCACATGAGGGCGATCTCGCCGAATTTCAGATCCCACGCATATTCCTGCGAAGCCGCGCGCAGCAACTGAAATCCCTGCGCGTAGGAGCAGATTTTGGCGGCATAGACCGCATCATGCAACTGCGCCAGGAAACGCTTGCGATCGCCGCGGAAGGTGGCGCGCGGGCCCTTGAGTACCTTGCTGGCGGCAACGCGCTCATCCTTGATGGCCGAGAGGCAACGCGCGAACACGGCTTCCGTGATCTGGGGCGTGCCGACGCCGAGATCGAGCGCGGCTTGGGAGGTCCACTTGCCTGTGCCCTTCTGTCCTGCCGCGTCGAGAATCAGGTCGACCATTGGGGTGCCGGTTTCGGGATCGAGCTTGGCCAGAATCTCGCTGGTGATCTCGATCAGGTACGAATCGAGCGCGCCGCGATTCCACTCGGTGAAGACGGGTTGCATTTCAGCGGCGCTCATGCCCAGGCCCTGCGCCATCAGGTGATAGGCCTCGCAGATGAGTTGCATGTCGCCGTATTCGATGCCGTTGTGGACCATTTTGACGAAATGACCCGCGCCATCGGGGCCTACCCATTCGCAGCAGGGTGCGCCATCGTCGACCTTGGCCGCGATGCCCTGGAAGATGGGTTTGACGCTTGGCCAGGCGTCGGCGTTGCCGCCCGGCATGATCGAGGGGCCGTGCAGGGCGCCCTCTTCGCCACCGGAAACGCCGGTGCCGACAAACAGGATGCCGCGCGCCTTGAGTTCACGCGTGCGGCGGATCGTGTCTTGATAATGGCTGTTTCCGCCGTCGATGATGATATCGCCGGGAGTGAGGTGCGGCAGCAGTTGGGCGATAAATTCATCCACGGCTTTGCCGGCCTTGACCATGAGCATCACGCGGCGCGGCGCTTTCAGGCTGGCGGCGAGTTGCGCGATGTCGCGGCAGCCGAGGATGGTCTTGCCCTTGGCGCGGCCGTTGACGAAATCGTCGACTTTGCTGACGGTGCGGTTGAAGCAGGCCACCGTGAAGCCCTTGCTGGCCATGTTCAGGATCAAGTTTTCGCCCATCACGGCGAGGCCCACGACGGCGATGTCGGCGGGGGGGACTTTGGGACTTTGGGACATTGGGACTGTAGGACTTTGGGACATTAGTTTAGGACCTTGGGACCGTGGGACATTAGGACCGTGGGACGTTAGGACTGGGGGGTGTCAGTAAGCTCATTTCGCACGGCATTGATAAGCCCGGTAAGGGCGGCGAATACGCGGTTGATTTCCTGAGTAATTGCTTCATGTTCGGGCGTGGGTATATATCCAAGATCATGTGCGAGCAGCAAGAAATATTCGACTTCCTTCAGGGATGCTCTGGCCATGGACAGGAAGCGCAGATAGTCCCGTTTTGTATCCCTGGCGGAACCTTCGACGATATTCGCGGGCACGCTGGATGCTGCGCGCCGCAGTTGGCTGGTAATGCCAAATTGCTCGTGGCCGGGGAATTGCTGAGTGGTTTTGTATATCCGCAGGGTGAGGTCATGGGCGCGCTGCCAGGCTACGATTTTGCGGTAATCGCGCATTTCAAGAATAGGACTGTGGGACTGTAGGACCATAGGACTGTAGGACTGTGTAACCGCCATGGTCCTGCCGTCCCAGTGTCCTAAAGTCCTACGGTCCTACAGTCCCATGGTCCTACAGTCCTCATCCTCACACTCCACTATACGCTGAAAAGCCGCCATCCACGGGCACGACGATTCCGGTGACGAAGGCGGAGGCGTCCGACACCAGCCAGAGCAGGGCGCCGACGAGGTCGTCGGGATCGCCAAAGCGGCGGAGGGGGGTGTGGGCGAGGATTTTTTCGCCGCGGGGCGTGAGTCCGCCGTCGGGGGTGGTCAGCAGGGCGCGGTTCTGGTGCGTGATGAAAAAGCCGGGGGCGAGGGCGTTGACGCGGATGCCGGCGGGGGCGAGGTGCACGGCCAGCCATTGGGTGAAATTACTGACTGCGGCCTTGGCGGCGCTGTAGGCGGGGATCTTGGTCAGCGGGCGGAAGGCGCTCATGGAGGTGACGTTGACGATGTTGCCATTGCCGCGCGCGGCCATGCCGCGCCCGAAGACCTGGGAGGGCAAAAGCGTG
>CAMFEP010000035.1 GCA_945949405.1 Kiritimatiellales bacterium | reverse complement strand
CGGGGGGAATTCGACTGGGGGGGAGGGGTGTCAGGTTTTCCTCTGGACCCGTTGGGTCCAACGGACCCAGAGGGCAGGTGTCAGGGGGAAATGAGCTTGGTAGGGATGGGTACAGGATCACGCGTGAGGATGGGGAGTTGCGGATCGAGGCGGCATCGCGTGCTGGCCGATTGAGCGCCTTGCTGGCAGTGCCGGAGATGCTGGCGGCCGGGCGGCGGACACACGTTCAAACGCTGCGACTCAACCGGCGTTTTTACAAGCATGAGATTTTCCGGAGTGCGAAACCGGGACAGGCCCTTGCGCGCTATTCGGAAACTTTTTGGGCGGGGCTCTGTCGCGAGCTGGTGCGGCGGCATTTCAATGGGGTGATCGTGTATTTAAGTGGGGAGCCGTTTCCGTTGCTGGCGGATTATGGTTCGTATGAGCGATATGCCTGGCTGCCGGCAGAGGTGCGGGCGGCGAACCGGATCAAGTTCGCGCAGTTTCTGGATACGGCGCGGCGATACGGACTGGAAACACTGGTGCAGCAGTACATCACCAAGATTCCCGGGAAGCTGGCGCGCGATATTGGAATTCCTTTCTACGATCTGCAGGATCCGGCGGCCACAACATCCGACTTCCGGCATCCGCGCGTATACGAGTTTCATCGCGAACTCTATGGGAACTTCTTTCGCGACCTGCCGGGGCTTTCGCGGCTGATGATCAATTTCGAGTCGGCACCCAACAGCACGGAGTTTTGCCGGGAGGTGCTGCTGCCGGTGCTGGGCGGGTTGGCAAGGCCGCCGGATTTGCATTTCCGCCTGTGGTACATGACCAATCCAGAGGCATTGTGTGACTGGATTGCAGCGTATCCGGGCGACTGCATGGTGAGCCACAAGATCATGGACACGATGGATGCCTACGTGCATCCGGCGCCGGACTCGCGGGTACGCGAATGGAAGGCGTGGTTTGCGGCGCGCGGGTTGAAGGTCAATTGGAATTATTGCCTAGGGCCCTGCCATAACTGCGGGTCCAATATTTCGCGTCGGCACTGGTCCGATCCGGAATTCATCTACCAGGTGGTACAGCGCGCGGAAAGACTGGGGGCGGATGGGTTCAGTTTTCATTCCATTTACGAGTTGCTGGCGGGCGAATTTGATTCCGGGGAGGTGGTTGACCCGGAAGAGCGCGCGATGGGGCGGTTGAATCAGTTCCATTTGGAAGCGGTGGTGGACGTGGTGCGCGGCGGGCGTTTTGACGCGGCACAGTGGGTTGACCGCACCGAAAAGCAATTTGGGGTGAAGCGTCCGGTGGCAAGGCGTGTGTTTGCGGCGATGCGGGATACGTCGCGGGCGGAGATCATGCACTTGTTGCAGTTTCCGTTGACGACCAGCGAGGGGTACGCGGTGGAAGCGCGGCGCCAACTGGCGCAGCATTCGCTCTATCATCCACCGGCGAACATGCTGTTGGACGGGCAGCAGACGGCCGATCCGCATGCGATGTGGAGCTATATCGACAAGTGTTTGCCGAGCCGCAGTTATCCGGCGGATTTGCAGGCGATCATTGACTATGTCGATCCGGACAAGGCCAAGACTGCGCGTAATCCAGCGGTGCTGGCGCGGGAGATGCGGCGGCTGGGAGTCAGTAGCGAGCGTACGGCAAGGGGGCTTTTGAAAAATGTTGGGGCGTCGCTTGCGACGACGGCGGGCGCCGGCAAGCGGCGCCCCTACAATAAAATTGGGAAGACCTGGTTGCGGGAGGTGAGCAGCAACCGGTGGCTGGCGGAGGCTTGTGCGCTGGATATTGAATCGGCGATTGCGTTGTTCCGATTGTATTTCCCGATGGGGCGGGCGCGGGCGGTGGCATGCGTGGAGAAATCGATGGCGTGCTTGCGGGCGTTGCAGGGGCTCATCCGGCTTCATGGAATGCCCTACATCCACATGCAGGAGGACTATGCGCCGGAGTTGGATCTCAACAAGCTTGCGCGGTTGCGGCGGCACCTGACGGGGGACTATCCGCTGAAATGTTTTCAGGCGTATGTGGCGTCGGTGAAGATTTACAACGACGTGCGGCGGCATATGAGGCCGTGGCGCGTGTACAGCGAGGCGACGGTGGCAAAGGCGGCGCGGTTGTTGCGAAGGGCGGAGAAGATTTGTCAGCGGTCATTGGACATTGGGAAGGAAGGGCGAGGATTTCGGGAGCGGATGGAGGCGTGGCGGGACTATGTGGCGATGGAGTTGGTCTGGCTCACGCAGCCGCCGGCGTTTGCGTGCAGCGAGGCGTGGGCGCCGTGGCAGCCGATGGTGCATGACAATTGCTTTGGGTATGGCGGATTCGCGTGGGAAGATTTTTTGGGATTTTTTGAGGACAGGCCGCGCGACAAGGAACTTGATCTTCGGTGCAGTGTGCGGCGTGAGCCCGATGCGCTGCTGGTGCGGGTGCGGGAAGCAGGGGTGGATGGCGACGCGCGGCGGCGACGCTGGCAGACGCTGGAGGGAAATCACGATCTGGCCGGGATCACGCGCGTGTTTTTGGATGTGGGAGGCGAAGACAAGCTACTGCGTCAGTGGAGTCTGATTCCGCTGGGGCCGGTGGTGGTCGAGCGGCCGATGGTGTGCCTTGGGCGCAACCGGTTTGACATGCGAGCGGAGCGGTTCACAGACGGATGCGCGGCGAAGTTTTCGTATGAGGCCAATACGTGGGAAGTGACATTTCGGGCGACCTTCGCGATGTTGGGGCGTGTGCCGAAGCAGGGGGATACCTGGTGGATGAACGTGGCGGCCAACACGCCGATCAAACGGAATCATGCGATGTCGTGGTGCAAGGGGTATGAAGTGGGGGCGGGGAATCCGTCAAGGATGGGGAAGATTGTGTTTTGAAAAGAGCGGGGCACGCATCCCGACGTCTTGGAGTGTTCGGACGGCCCTTTCGTTAGAGCACAGGGCTTCGATGTGGACTTTACTAGAGGTGTGGTGCTAGTCTGCAAATTCCGAATTTAACCCAAGGGAGAGTCAACATGCGCGTGGCAATACGATTGGTGTTCGCTGTGGCTCTGATCCTGACGGTGGGTATCGGGTGTCGCGCCAAAAAGTCTGCGCCGGTTACCCCGCCGCCACTTCCGCCCCCTGCCACAACCCAGCCCGTGGCGCCGCCGCCACCTCCGACCACCACGGTGACCGCGCCGGTCAGCCGTCTTCCCGTGCGCGGGAATATGATCGAGCCATCCTCGACCAAACCGGCGGACTTTGCGCGCTCGCCGGAGATCGAGGTTTTTGGGAATTTTCACACGGCTGGGATCATTGCCAAGCTGCCGCAAGACATGGCGCCCGCCAGCATTGGGGGCATGCGCGGCTATCTGAACGTCGGCGGAAAATGGCAGCCCGTGCAAGATCTGGTGCAGGTGGGCGCTTTCGACTGGTTTGCCTCGAGCCTATTCTGGCTCAAGCCGGCGAGCACCTACCAAGTCAAGGTGGTGGTGTTGGGCACGACAGGCCAAACTAATGTCACCTGGTACGGCGAAGGGACGACGCGGTCCGAGCCCGTGGTACGGGAGACGGCGGCCAAGGTGTACGTGGCGACGACGGGCGACGATACCCACGCCGGGACGCTGGAGCAGCCCTTCAAGACCTTGAAGCACGCGTTTGAAACGATGCAACCAGGACGGACGATCGTCGTACGCGAAGGGCGGTACTTCGAAGGCGATCTTGAATTTGTGTGCAAAGGCAACGAGGCGGCGCCGCTGATTGTGCGCGCCTATCCGGGCGAGCGCGTGGTGCTCGACGGCAGCGATCAGGGGGCGCTGGCGGCTTCTGCGTGGCAGGCGGAGGAAGCGGGGATTTATGGGTACCCATTTGACAGCGATGTTGGATGCGCGTCGGTGATCGGCAAACACGACGGCAAGGTCCTGCGCGTGTTCCCAGTCAAGACGCTGGATGAGTTGCGCAAGCGCACGATCAACGATCCCTCGGGCAACCAGCTGGGCGGGCCCTTTGGCAAACTCGGCATCGAGGCAGCGATTTTCTTCGACGGCGCGCGCGCGCATTTGTGGGTCCCGGGGCCAATCAACGACTACGAAATTCACATCCCGCACTGGCATCGCGGCATCAACATCGACACGCGAAATTCCGTCAAGATCGAAGGGCTGGAGTTCTGGCACTACGGCAAGGGCGGGTACAGCACGGCCATCTACGCGCGCAACGCGAACGATTTGCTAATCCAGAAATGCACCTTCGTGCTCGACGACTGCCAGATTTTCCTCAAGGGCAATTCCGACCGCGTCACGGTGCAGGACTGCACGTTTCGGGATTACCTGATGAGCTGGCCCTTTGGGTACATGAAGAACGAGAGCGGCATCAGTGGCATGTACGAGGGCGGCAGCGTCAACGTCGACGCGGTCTTTTCGGGACGCGGGCTGGTATACCGGCGCAACCATGTTGAAGGACTGTTCGATGGGGCGCGGTTCACACCCTTCATCGTCGATGAGGCGCGCACGCAGGAAACCGACGTGTATCAAAACACGTTCGACGGGTGCATTGACGACTTTATTGAGCTGGATGGATTCTCGCGTAACGTGCGTGTGTTCGATAACTTCATGATCCGGTCGCTGTCAGGGATTTCGATCGCGCAGGCGCTCGATGGGCCGACCTACATTGTTTATAACGTGCTGGGCAATTGTGGCATGGTGCCGGCGGCGCAGCGTGAGGAAAACTACGGGTATCCCTTCAAGACCAATGGAGGGCCTGGGGATGACATCGGTTCGGGGCCAGTCTATTTCTATCACAACACGGCCTACACGCTCGATCCCAAGAGCCGCGCGATTCTGATCAAGACGGCGGTCTGGCGGAAGTTCACCATGCGCAACAACATTTGGTGCGGCAATGAAATGGGGGCGGATATCTGGCAGAATCCACTTTCGCCGATGGATTTTGATTACGATAATCTCTATGTGTCCAACACGAATGCACCGCTGGTCTTGCATGCGTATCACACCCGCTACAACAACCTTGGAATCGTACAACGCCGCCTGAAGTGGCTCAAAAACGGCATCAGCGCTGAACCGCGCATCCAGGATGCCGCGACCGGTAATTTTCATCTCAAGAGCGACAGTCCCTGCATCGACAAAGGGGCGGTGGTGGCGGGGATCAACGAAGCGCGTATGCAGGGCGTCGCACCCGACATGGGTGCGTACGAAGCGCGATAAGAGATTTTTCATGCACACACGAATATTGAACCGGGTTCGCAATGCTAGCATTGCGAGCGTCGTGGTGATCCTGCTTGCCGCGGGGTGTGTTCGCGATCAGGAGGTAAAAGACCCCCAGCCCTCTCCCGCGAAGGTAGAGGGGGTAGACGCTGTGTTGCCGGCGCGTCACGAGATGCTGGAACCGAGTGCGAGGATTCCCGCTGGCTTCACCACATCGGCACTGGTCGAGGTGTTTGGGAATTTCCACACGGCGGGGATCGTGGTGGGGTTGGCGAAGGGCGCGGATTCCGCGACGGAGATCGGCGGGATGCGCGCGTACATCAACAATGCGGGCGATTGGGCGCGGGTGCAGGATCCGGTGCAGGTGGGGAAATTCCCATGGTTTGCCACGAGCCTGTTCTGGCTCAAGCCGGCGAGCACCTATCAGGTCAAGGTTGAGGTATTAGACAAGGCGGGTTTGATCTCGGGCACATGGTATGGCGAAGGGACGACACGGGCCGAGCCGGTGCTGGCGGAGGCTGCGGTAAACCGCTATGTGGCGCCGACGGGTGACGATGCCGGGCCGGGTACCTTCGAGCATCCGTTGCGGACACTGGCGAGGGCGTTTGCGCTGGTCGAGGGGGGCGAGACGGTTGTGGTGCGGGGTGGAATTTACTTTGAGGGGCAGCTTGAATTCGCGCACAACGGCAAGGCGGGGGCACCGATCGTGGTGCGCGCGTTCCAGGGTGAAGCGCCGGTGTTGAGCGGCGCGAATCCGGAGGCGCTGGCGCCTTCTGCGTGGAAAGACGAGGGCGGCGGAATTTTCAGCCATCCGTCGTCAGCCGGGTTTGCGAACCTCTGTGTGGAAGATTTGGATACGGGGCGGATCATTCGTATGTTTACGGTGCCGAGCCTGATGGACCTGCAGGCGCGGCGCGTGCCTGAAGCACCCGATGTGCCGAGCCAACTGTTTGCGGAAACGGGCGTCGACGGGGGTGCGTTTTTCGATGGGACGCGCGTCTACATGGCGCCACCCGCGGGGCTCAAGAATTTCCGTGTGCACTTGTCGCATCAAGTCCTCGGAATTGATCTGACGGGAAAATCGCATATCCAGATTGAAGGACTGGTATTGCAATTTTACGGTGTCAATCAACCCAGCACGGCCATGATTGCGCAGGATGCGTCCGACGTGCTGATCCAGAATTGCGACTTTCTCTACGATGATTGCCAGATTTATGTCAAAGGCCAGACGCATCGACTGACCGTGCAGGACTGCAGCTTCGTGGACGGCATGCTTGACTGGCCATTTGGCTACATGAAGATGAGTGGCGCGTCGGCGCCGTACGAGGGTGGGGCGATCAACGTGGACGCCAATTATTCCGGACGCGGGCTTGTGATCCGCCGCAATCATGTGGCGGGGTTGTTTGACGGCATGCATTTGACGCCTTGGCTCAAAGACGAGGCGCGCACGCAGGAAACGGATTTTTACGAGAACACGATGGACGGGTGCATCGACGATTTCATAGAACTGGACGGGTATGCGCGCAACGTGCGCGTGTTCGACAATGTCATGAGCCGATCTCTTTCCGGAATTTCGGTGGCGCAGGCGCTCGATGGCCCCACGTACATCGCCTACAACGTGCTGGCCGATTGCGGGATGGTGGCGGCGGCGTGGCGCGAGGGAAATTTCGGTTATCCCTTCAAGACCAATGGCGGGCCCGAGATGGAGGTCGGATCAGGGGAGATATTCTTCTATCACAACACGTCCTACACGCTGGATCCGGAGAGCCGGGCGATGCTGGTGAAAATCGCCATCTGGCGGCGGCTTACGTTTCGCAACAACATCTGGTGCGGGCAGCGCGTGGGCGCGGAGTCCTGTCGCAAGGAGCTTTCGCCCATGGATTTTGATTACGACAACTTGTTCGTGACGGACACAAACGCGCCGCTGGTACTGATGGAATACCATGATCGCACGGATGGTCTGCATGCCGTGCGCCAGCGCTTTGGGTGGCTGCGGCACGGGATCAGCGCGGAGCCGCGGCTGCGTGACGTTGCGGCGGGTGACTATCGCTTGCGCGATGACAGTCCCTGCATCGATGCCGGGACGGTGGTGCCGGGTATCAACGAAGCGCGCAAGCGCGGCACGGCGCCGGATCTGGGCGCGTACGAAGCGCGTTGAAGTTTCAACGGAATTGCCCGTGCGCGGAGCGCCCGGGCCACCTTCCCGGTATTTATTTCAAATCCAATTTAATGAACACATTCAGACCTTTTGAAATCGCCGCACTGATCGGGCTGATGCACGTTGCGGGATGTGGCAAGCGGGAAAGCCATGCGCATTTTGAACAGGAACCACCGGCCGCGGTGCCGGCCGCGAGCGTGGTTCCCGAGGTTGTTGAGATGGCACAGCCACTCAAGGATCCGCCGCTTGAATTTTTTGGCAATTACGAAACCGCCGGGGTAATTGCGGAGGTTCCACCGGAGATTCCCGCGGGTGAGCTGGGCACGATGCGGGCCTACCTGCAAAAATCTGGAAACTGGGCACGGGTGCAGGATCCGGTGCAGGTGGGGGACTATCCGTGGTTTGCCACGAGCCTCTTCTGGCTCAAGCCGGGCCAGCGCTACACGGTGCGCGTGGATGTGCACGATCGCGGCGGGCGGGTGATCAAAACGCTGCACACGGAAGGTGCCACACGGCGGGAGCCGGTATTAGGCGAAACGGCCAACCGCCGTTATGTGGCGCTCGATGGGAATGACCTCAATCCCGGCACCGACGCGCAGCCCTTTGGTACGCTGGCGCGTGCCTTGCGCAACGTGACGGCGGGGCAGACGATCGTGATGCGCGCGGGGACCTACTACGAGGGAGATCTGGCGCTGGGGCGCAGCGGTTTCGAGAGCGCGCCGATCGTGATCCGCGCATATCCGGGTGAAGTGGCGGTGCTCGACGGCGCCGATCCGGCCGCGCTCAATGCCACGGCGTGGAACATGGAAGCGGACGGTTTGTACAGCTATCCGGTGGAAGGCGCCTGCCGGAGCGCTACGCTCGTGGAGCGGGAGAGCGGGCGGGTGGTGCGGCTGTTTCCCGTCGCCCGCCTGGAGCATCTGCAAAAGCGGTACATTCCTGACCATGGCGCTTTGGCGGAGATGGGGATTGAAGGCGCGATATTTTGCAACGGGAGGACGGCCTATATTTTGCCGCCGGGCCCGTTGGAGCGGTACCGGGTGCATGTGGCCTTGCGCAAGCGCGCTATGAGTGTGGTTGATCATCGTTCAGTGCAGTTGCATGGATTAACGTTTGATCACTACGGCAAGGGGCCGAATGACGCGGCACTTCATCTGGAAAATGCCTCGGACATTCTCGTGCAGCAGTGCCGTTTTCGTTATGACAACTGTCCAATCTACGTCAAAGGCGACACCGACCGGCTGACGGTGCAGGATTGTGATTTTCAGGATGCGATTCTGGACTGGCCCTTCAGTTACATGAAGGGCGGGAGTGGAATTTCCGGGTATTTTGAGGGTGGCGCGGTGAACGTGGACGCCACCTATTCCGGGCGTGGGCTGGTGTTCCGTCGCAATCGCATCGCGAACTATTTCGATGGTGCGCATCTGACGCCCTGGGTGTTTGACGCGGCCCGCACGCAGGAAACGGACTTTTACCAAAATCAGATCGACGGCTGCATGGACGACTTTGTCGAGGTCGACGGATTTTCGCGCAACGTACGCATCTTCGACAACGTCATGAACCGGTCGCTGACGGGGGTCTCGCTGGCGCAGGCGCTGGATGGGCCGACCTACGTGGTCTACAACGTGATCGCCAACTGCGGCATGGTGCCGGCGGCACAGCGCGAGGGAAATTATGGTTACCCGTTCAAGCTCAACGGCGGGCCGCAGACGGAGATTGGTTGTGGGCCGATGTTTTTTTATCACAACACGGCCTACACGCAGGACCCCAACAGCCGCGCGCTGATGGCCAAGCATGTGCGTTGGAGCAGCATGACCATGCGCAACAACATCTGGGTCGGGCGCATGATGGGTTTTGAGTTGTGGCCGGAGAATCCGCCAGCGATGGACTTCGATTTCGATAATCTGTACACGAGCAATCCGAACGGACCGCTGGTGCTCCAGTATTACCACAAGGAATACAAGACGCTAGAGGAGGTGCGTTCGGGACTGAAGTGGCTGGAGCACGGGATCAGCGCAGACCCTCAATTGGTCGACGCGGCGGGTGGTGATTTTTCGCTTGGCAGCAACAGCCCCTGCATCGACGCGGGCATTGTGGTGGCGGGGATCAACGAAGGGCGCATGCGCGGAATGGCGCCGGATCTTGGGGCGATTGAAGCGCGATGAGGTGGAATAAATCCGAAATCCGAAACTCGAAATCCGAAGGAAATCGGAAAATCCGAATGCGGAAAGCCCGAACGGCTTTCATATCCCCTCAATCCGTCCGGCTAAAGCTCACCGAATCGGAACTGATCGTGCGGCCGTTCCTGTCGAGCGCGTCCACGGTGGCCTGGTAGGGGCCTGCGACGACGGGGGCACCGGGATTCACGGCGTAGAAGGTTGATTTCGTGGTGAGCAATTGGAAGGCACCGCCGGGCTTGGTGATAAAGAGACGGTAATTTTTGGCGCCGACGACGGGATTCCAGAGGTACGCGGTGATGCTGCCAGCGGGGTGAACGGAGCCGGGGGCAGGTGTCAGGAGTTTTAATTTTGTCGGGCTGGGACGCGGAAGCTCGAAGGTCAGCAAACCATCGATGCGTCCATAGCCGAAGTGTGGATCCCAAGCCGGGGTGCCCAGTTTGACGGTGCCGGACTGCAACATGGCGCGCACCTCCCAATTCGCGATGCCGGGGTATTGGGAATAGAGCAGGGCCGCGAGGCCGCTCACATGCGGGGTGGCCATGGAGGTGCCGGACCAGTTGGTTTGTGCGTAGGTATCATCGGGGACGGTGGACAAAATATCGACACCGGGGGCGACGACCTCGACAAAGGCATTGAAGGTGGAGAAATAGCCGATGATATCGTTGATGTCCGTGGCCCCGACGGACATGGTGAAGGGGTAGGCGGAGGGGTATTCGATGGGGTTCCTGCCATCCCCGGAGTTGCCGGAGGCAGCGGCGATGAACACGTTGTGGGTCCAGGCGTATTTGAGGGCGTTGAACTCGCCCATGCTCTTGGAGGTACCGCCGAGGCTCATGTTGATGACTTTGGCGCCGTTATCGACGGCATAGGTGATGCCTTCGATGATGTCGCTGCTGTATCCGGAGCCCAGCAGACCGCCGAGCACACGCACAGGCATGACACGACAGCGGGGAGCGATGCCAGAGACGCCAATGTTGTTATTCTGCTGCGCGACGATGGTGCCCGACACATGGGTTCCGTGATCAAGCGTGTCGTTGGGCACACCGTCCTCGTCGGCTGGTTTGGGGTTGGCGCCATCGCCGGCAAAATCGTAGCCCGCAACGTCATCCACATAGCCGTTGTGATCGTCATCGACACTGTTGCCAGGGAATTCGCCGGGGTTTTGCCACAGGGCATTCACGAGATCGGGGTGATCGAGGTCGATACCAGTATCGAGCACCGCGACAATGACCGAACGAGAGCCCTTCGTTGCCTCCCAAACGGTGGGCATCTGGATTCGCATGAGGTCCAGTTGCTGAAAAAACATCGGATCATTGGGAATGTGGCGTGTGCTGCGGCGATAGTCGGGTTCGGCGAATTCGACGATGGTGGAATAGCTGGCGAGCAGGCGCGCCAGCACCACTTCCGATTCGCCGGCGGGAATCCGCATGCGCTGAACGTTGACCCGGGGCAATACTTTTGAGAGTTGCAGGCCGTGGCGCTGGATTACGCGGTCGACCATGGTGTGGTCCGCACCGTCGCGGAATTTGACGAGTACCACGCCTGGGGCGTAGCCATCGTCCTGGGCAAACGCGAGGCTGGCGCAGGCGAGCAGGGGCAGCACCATCAACGCGAGTGGTGAACGAACCCGAAAAACCGGCATGATCATGTGAACTCCTTCAAGTCCATGGATGATATAAAGGATTTCTGATTGCGTCAAACAAGGCGCAATCGGGATTGATCGGGCGCTGGGGGCAGCGTATCTTTGAGGGTACAGCCCATGAGCGACACACGTACACATGCCGAGATTCCGATGAAGACCATTGGCCCGGTGGCGATCACCGGGCCGGTGCTGGCAGGCGCGGTGAGCATTCCGCTGGCCAGCTTGGAGCGGCCCTTGTGGCCCAGCACGAATCGCGGGGCCAAGGTGTCGCGCGCCTGCGGCGGGATTCGCGTGGTGATTGTGGACGAGCGCATGTCGCGCTCCCTGCTTTTCGAGGCGCGCACGGTGGTGGAAGCCGTAGAAGCAAAAGAATCCATGGAAAGCCGACTAACGGATGTGGCGGCGGTGGTCGAAGCCTCGACGCGCTACGGGAAATTTCGCGGGCTGAATTTCCAGGTGCTCGGGCGCCTGCTCTACATCCGCCTCGAGATGCGCACGGGCGATGCGGCGGGGCACAACATGGTCACGCTCGCGGCTGACCGGCTCGCGACCTGGCTGGGGCGGGAGTATCCGCAACTGGCGTACGTTTCGATTTCGGGGAATTATTGCACCGATAAAAAGGCCTCGGCGGTGAATGGCATTTTGGGGCGGGGTAAATATGCCGTGGCGGAGATTGAGATTTCCGAGCGCATCTGCGCGGATTTACTCAAGACGACCCCCGCGAAGATCGCCGATCTGAACACCAAGAAAAATCTACTGGGTACGATGCTCGCGGGAGGGGTGCGCACCGCCAATGCGCATTACGCGAATATTTTGCTGGCGTTTTATCTGGCGACGGGACAGGACGCGGCGAACATCGTTGAAGGCTCGCAGGGGATCACCTTCGCCGAGGTGCGCGACGGCGGGCTGTATTTTTCCGTGACCATTCCGAATATCATTGTGGGCACGGTGGGGAGCGGCAAGGGGCTGCCCTACGTGCGCGAGAACCTGGAATTGCTCGGGTGCACGGAGGAACGCCCGGCGGGTGAGAACGCGCGCCGGCTCGCGGCGATCTGTGCCGCCGCCGTCTTGTGTGGCGAACTTTCGCTGATGGCGGCGCAGACCAATCCGGGCGAATTGATGCGCGCCCACACGGCATTTGAGCGGAGGGCGGATGATTGACCGGGTTAACGATCGCAAGCTTGCGCACATCCGGGTCATTCAGGAAGACGCCGAGTCCGATCGCGAACGCAATTACTTCGACCGCGTTCGCCTGACGCACCGGGCGCTGCCGGAACTGAATCTGAAGGCGCTCGACAGCTCCACCGTGTTCATGGACAAGCGCCTGACGTTTCCGTTGCTGATTTCCTGCATGACGGGGGGCGATCACGCGGTGCTGCGCACGGTCAACCGCAACCTGGCCACGGCGGCGGAGCGTTGCGGTGTGGCGATGGGCGTGGGCTCGCAACGGGTGATGTTCACGACACCCGCGGCGCGCGCGAGTTTTGAACTGCGCGCCTGGGCACCCACCGCGCTGCTGTTCGGCAACCTGGGGGCGGTGCAGTTGAATCATGGATTTACGACGGCGATGTGCCGTGAGGCCGTGGAGGTGGTGGGGGCGGACGCGCTGTGCCTGCACCTGAACCCGCTGCAGGAGGCGGTGCAGCCCGAGGGTGAAACCAATTTTGCGGGGCTGGCGGGGCGTATTGGAACGGTGATGGCGGAACTGGGACGACCGGTGATCATCAAGGAGGTCGGCGCGGGAATTTCGCTGGCGGACGCGCGTCTGCTGGCGGCGCGGGGGGTTCGGTATATCGATGTTGCGGGATCGGGCGGCACCTCCTGGAGCCGGATTGAGGCACAGCGCCAGCCGCAGGGTGGGGCGCGCGCGCTGGGCGAACTATTTCAGGATTGGGGCGTTCCCACGCCAGAAGCGCTGCTGGCGTTGCGCCCGTTGCGCGCGCAGGTCACGCCGATTGCCTCCGGTGGCATCCGCAATGGACTTGATATGGCCAAGGCGGTGGTGCTGGGGGCGGCGCTTTGCGGCGTGGCGCGGCCATTTTTGGAGCCGGCGATGGAATCGGCGGAGGCTGTGGTGGCGGTGGTCGAACGCCTGCGTCGCGAATTTGTGACGGCGATGTTTTTATTGGGCACGGGCACGGTGGGCGATCTCTGTGGAAATCTAGCGCTGCTGTCGGAGCCGCCGACGCTGGCGGGTGGGGGTGCGCCGTGAAGGTGGGCATCGACCGCATCGGATTCTATACCGCGCGCTATTACCTGCCCTTGGAAACACTGGCACACCAGCGCGGCGTGGCGTACGAAAAATTTCGAACGGGGCTGGGGCAGGAGCGGATGGCGGTGGCGCCGCCGGATGAAGACATCGTGACGCTCGCGGCGAGCGCCGCGGAACCGCTATTGCGCGAAGACGGAGTTGAGAACATCGACCTGCTTCTTTTCGCCACAGAATCGGGAATTGATCAATCCAAGTCGGCGGGCTTGTTTGCGCACGGGTTGCTGGGGCTCCCGCCGGCGTGCCGTGTGGTGGAGTTAAAGGAAGCTTGCTATGGGGGGACGGCGGCGTTGCAACTGGCGGCGGCGATGGTGGCGCGCCGCCCCGGGAGCAAGACGCTGGTCCTGGCATCGGACATCGCGCGCTATGAGCTTGGGAGTCCCGGCGAACCGACGCAGGGCTGCGGCGCGGTGGCCATGCTGGTTTCGGCCGACCCTCGCATCCTGGCGCTTGATCCCGAACGTGGCCTGCACGCGGAAGATGTGATGGATTTCTGGCGACCCAATTACCGTGATGAGGCGCTGGTTGACGGAAAATATTCCACGCGCGTGTATCTCAGCACCGTCGTGGAAACCTGGCAGCGCTACGCGAAAGAATCGGGACGTTCCGTTGACGATTTCGCCCGGTTTTGTTACCATCTCCCCTTTACGAACATTGCCCGCAAGGCGCATGAGCGCCTGCTCAAGTCGGCGGGGCGGGACGCAGTGACGCCTGAGCAAATCGAAGCGGCGGTGGGCGGCGGATTGGCGTACAATCGGCAGACGGGGAACAGCTATTGCGCCTCCCTGTATGAAAGCCTCGTTTGCCTGTTCGACCAGTGCGCGGAAAATCTGGAAGGGCGTCGACTCGGGTTGTTCAGCTACGGATCGGGTTGCATGGGTGAATTTTTTAGCGGTGTCGTACAGCCCGGCTACCGCCAGCAGTTGCGCACGGAACAGCATCAGCGGTTGCTGGCGGATCGTACGGAGTTGACCTATCAGGAATATGAGGACATCTTTAACCTGAAGGTGCCGCAAGACGGCTGGGATTACGCGTTTGCGCAATACCGGACCGGGACGTTCCGGTTTGGTGGAATCGCGGGACACAAGCGGCGCTACGAACGGGCAGCATGAAAGCCATCGCACCTGGAAAACTGATTTTGAGCGGGGAGCACGCCGTGGTCTATGGCGCGCCCGCGGTGGCCATGGCGATTGACCGCAGTGCGCAGGCCGTGGTGATGCCGCATGATGCGGATGGGGTTTCGTTCGACCTTCAAAATTTCGACTACAACGGGTCTTTCACGCTGCGCGCGTTGCGGGATCTGCGATTGCGTGTCGGCGACAACTACCGGCTTTTTCGCGAAGGGCGCCTCGGGATTCGCGACGTGATCCTCAAGCCCGTGGATTTGTTTCAATATGCGTTCATCCTGTTTCTCGACGGCTTACACCTGACGCTCGAGCATGGGTTGAAGGTTCAGTTGTTTTCAAACATCCCCATCGGCTGTGGCATGGGGTCATCGGCGGCGACGGTTTTGAGCGAATTGCGCGCGATTGGACATTACTTCCGCGTCGACTTCCGGCCGGACTGGCACTATCGCTACAGCCTGGACGTGGAAAACATGCAACATGGGCGGGCCAGCGGGGTTGATTCCTATATTTCGCTGCATGGGGGGTGTGCGCGGTTTCAAAATGGCGAGATCACGCGCCTGCCCTTGCCGAGCGGCCCGCTGTTCCTGGTCCAGACCGGCACGCCCGCGACGACCACGGGCGAATGCGTGGTGGCGGTGGAAAAGATTTTTGCGCAGTCAAAAATCTGGGAAGATTTTGCCGCGGTGACGGCCGAGTTTGAAGTGGCCCTGGTACACAACGACTTTGACGGCATGCAGCGCGCCATGCGCCGCAATCACGGCTTGCTCACGCGCATCGGCGTGGTGCCGCCACGCGTGCAGTCTTTTATTGCCGAGGTTGAGAAGACGGGTGCCGCCGCCAAGATCTGCGGAGCGGGGGCAGTGGCCGGCGAGGGGGCCGGCATCGTGCTGGTCGTGGCACGCAAGCCTCCCGTGGAATTGTGCAAACGCTACGGCTATGACATCGTGGCCGTGCGCGGCGAACCGCTTGGCGCGCGGATCGTCGGGTGATGACGACCTCCACAGCGAACGGCCCCCGCACGCAGGCACAAGCCTCCGCCCCTGGCAGTCTCATGGTGTTCGGTGAGCACGCTGTGCTGCACGGCCATCTGGCAATCTGCTGCGCCATCGATCGCCGCATCACCGTCACCGCCACGCGGCGCAGCGATGGACGCGTGCGTGTGGTTTCCGCGCTGGGGGAGCGCGAAACGACCATGGCATCTCCGGACTGTGCGCCTCCCTTCCAGTTCGCGCTGCAGGTGGTGGGGGAGTTTGCCAGGGAACAAACCAAGGGTCTTGCCGGCGGGGTGGCGTTAAACATTGAATCGGAATTTCGCGATGATCAGGGGCTGGGGTCGTCGGCGGCGGTGACGGTGGCCACCCATGCGGCGCTGGATCTTTTGCATGGGCATTTCCGCTCACACCGTGATTTGCTGGAGCGCTGCCGCGGGGTGGTGCGCCGTGTGCAGGGCATTGGTTCCGGGGCGGATGTGGCGGCCAGCATCCTGGGTGGGGTGGTGGCGTATCGGGCAGAACCGCTGGAGATGCACCGCATCGCGGGGGCGCTGGAACTGGTCGCGGCCTATTCGGGGGCGAAGGAGAAAACCGCGGTGGTGGTGGCCAAGGTCGATGGCTTGCGTGCCAGGCATCCTGATCCCGTGGAACGCATTTATCGTGCGATGGATGCGGTGGCGCGCGATGCGGCGACGGCGATTGGCATGGGGGATTGGCAGCGGGTGGGGGAATTGATGAACATTGGGCAGGGGCTGATGGAGGCCATCGGCGTCAGCACACCAAAACTGGCGGGCATGCTCGAAGGCTTGCGGGCCACGCCGGGAATACTGGGCGGGAAAATTTCCGGATCCGGGTTGGGCGACTGCGTGATCGCGTTGGGTAAGCCGGACGGTGCCACGCTGCCGCTGTTGCCTGTTGCGGTTTCGGGGCGTGGCGTGGAACATCGATGAATCGTGGGAGG
>CAMFEP010000034.1 GCA_945949405.1 Kiritimatiellales bacterium | reverse complement strand
CTTCTTTTTGATTGGGGGGGGGAAGTGTGAGGGTTCAGGGGTCAGGGGTCAGGGTTCAGGGGTCAGGTGTCAGGGGGAAATTAAGAGGGGGGGATCAGGCCAATTTGCGTCTGGTGGCGCGAGGCAACCGGGACGCTGGTGGCGGCGGCGGGACGGTTACTTCGGTAAATCCGCACGCTGCCAGCGGGCGAGGGCTTCGGGCCAGCGGGCGGTTTCGCGCGCGACGCGGGCCCAGGCATTCGTGCTTTCGCGTTTGAGTAGCGCGTCAATGTCGGGGGCATGCGTCAGCAGGGCGCGAGTCAATGCGAGAGGTGCGGCGATGGCGTCGATGCGCGCCAGGATGGTGGCGTCGTTGCCCGCGGCGCGGCGAGCCTGATCCAGCAGTGCATCCAGCCGGTCGAGGTCGGCGGGGGTGTAGCGTCGCGCCTGGGCGTTGATGTCGAGGAAGCCCTCGAGCCATGCGCCGGTGGCGGGTCGGTCCCAAGCGGACTGCAATTCCGTGACATAGCGTTGCATGGGAGGCGACGCGGAGCCGAAGGCACGGGCGCAGAAATCCGCTTCGAGGGATTTCCGATCGCGCCAGGGATTCCACAGCCATTGGGCCGCGAGCCAGGGGAGGGGGCCGTCGATTTCCGGCAGGCGGTAATCCTCCATGAAAAAGTCGCGGATGCCGAGGCGGCAGGCCTCCTGGAGTCCCGTTTGTAATTCGGTGGCGCAGTAACGCGGGAAGCACCAGGTGGCGAGGCCGGCGTAGTCGTAGCGGCCCAAGTGGCGCGCATGGGTTGTCCAGTCGAGGAGCAGATCACGGTCCTGATCGCGGATGGCGGGATCGACGTGACTGGCGCTTTCGAGGCAGACATAGACCACGACGTTGTCGCGGAGCGCAAATAAAGGTGGGTGCAGGACGGCACTGTAGGCGATGGCGCCAATGCGCGCGGCGGGGAATTCGTGGCGCACGCCGTCCGCGACCGCGTTGACGAAGCGCCAGTAGGGGTTGCTCCACCAGCGTTCCGCCGCGGGGAGGGCGCGCATGCCGGGGGGCAACAAGGCGGCGCAGGCATCGCATTCGCACCAATTGGCGCTGTCGTTGATTCCCAGGGAAAAGATCGGGGATTCAGGGTGCGAGGAAAGGTGTTCGCGCGCGGCCTCACATGCACGCTCAACCAGGCCGCTGGCGCTCAAGCAGGGTTGCCAGTCGGAATTCGTGGGGCACTGGCGCGTGCCGCCGTGCATGGGGAACCATTCCGGGTGGGTGGGGAAGTCGCGGGCTGGGTTAAAGATGCGGAGCAGATTGTGGGAGAAATCGCGCTGTGGTTTGGATTCAGACGGCGTGAGGGCCCATTCCGATTCCCATGCGGCGCGCCTGGTGTTGGTCGTTCCGGGAATGGCGGGACCGTAGAGGGCGCGCAGGTTGAAGGCCGGTGCTTCGATGTACCAGAGGGGCCCCAGGAGCGGCACAACATCCGGGGGCAGGCAAAAATGCAGATCAGGCAACAGTTGGCGCGGGCCCGTACGGGTGTGTTCCAGTGCACGTTCACCCAGCCGCAATCCCCTTTCGGTGGCGGCGGAAATGCGCGTGGTATTGTCCGGGCCGCTGCGCAGCAGAAAACTTTCGGGACCGAGCGAGGCGAGGTTGATACCGCTGTCGGGATCGATGTTCGCGAGGACGCATTCAGGCGGGCGGTTCGAGACGGCGGCGGACAGCGGCCCGCGCACGAAGCGGTCGCAGTGGTCGAGTTCGAGCGTCAGCAACCCTTCCTCGGTGGGGGCCGCCAGCTTGGCCTGTGACGTCGTTACCTTGATGGACAAGCGCGCGTCTTGCACCGACAGCGCGGGCAAGGTGAACATGGTGACCACCGTTTCGCCGAGATTGGGGCGGCCCGCGCCAAAGGCCAGGGGGGCGGCCTGTGAGAACTGGATCTGCGCACCGTATGCGGACTCATTGCGCGGGTGCTTCAACAGATGCACTTCGATGGCCAGATCAGACGGCGTGCTCCCGTTGAAGGTCCAGTACAAGTGGGCGCGAACGGGTTGGGTTGCGGAGCCAAGCGCGGGGCGCTCCAGGTCAATTCCATCGAGTACAAGCGCGCCTCCCAAATAGGCTGCGCCGATTCCCACCGGCGGTGAGATATCGGCGAGCAGGTCGAGGGCGCGGCGCGGGGTTTCGTCCACCAAGACTGGAAATGCGGGGCCGAATTCATGGATGATGGTTTCGAGCACGGTGCGGCAACGTGGGGACTGGGCGGCAAGGTCCGCCAACGCGGTGCGGGCGGCGGACCGGTCGCCGGCGGCGAGCAGCGCGGCGGCATGTTGCGCGCGTGCGGGCAGTTTATAGCGCAGGGGCAGGCGTGGGTCGGCGACCACAGCGGACCATGCGGTGCAGGCATCGGCGGGAGATTTTTCAAACGAGGCGAGCCGGGCTTCGGCGAGGCGGCGTGCGATCTCGTTCGCGGGGGCCGCGCGGGCCGTTTCCGCCAACGGGCGGAGCAACGGATGGATGACGGAGTCCGGCGCGAAGGACAATTCGGCCAGCATGCGTGAGGCATCATCGAGGCTGCCGTGCGCGTATTCGAGACGGCAAAGCTGAAGTTGGTGGGCGGGGTCAAGGCCGCGCTGGCGCGCCAGGTTTTTCATGGCGAGGCGCAGCATCGTGGGGGAAACCTGTGCGTCCACCAGCGGTTGCCATTCACGTGCGCGGGCGTCGTGGCCCGCGGCGGCGCGTTGCGGCGCGCCGGCCCGATAGTCTTCCCAGCGGGCCAGTCGCAGCTGCCATTTGGCGCGCTCGCGCAGCACGAATGTCGCGCGTGAGGCGCGCGTGGCGGCATCGGGCAGCGCCGAGGCGCCCAGTGCATCCAGAGTTTTCAGGGCGAGGGTTCCGGCGCCTTCGGCATCCACGATCTGGTATAATTCTTTGCGCACCGAATCCGGCAGCGAGGTCCAGTCCAGGGCGCGTTCCGCTGAAAACCCGGCCGATTGCCACGCGCTGAAAATGGCTTGCGGGCGTGCGCCACGATGACCGAGGGCCTGGCGGCCCCAGCGCCAGAGGCGTTCGCGGCAGGCGCTGGCGACCGCGGGTGGCGGTGCCCACGACAGCGCGTCCCCGAGTCCCCGGCAGAGTGTTTCCAAGACGGTCAGATCGTTGCCAGCGAGCCAGGCGGCATGGTCCAGGGTGGCGAGGCCGGCGAGCGTGGTTTCCGGATCGCGATGCAAGATGCCGCTGGCGAGTTGCGCATGACCGAGGAAGGCCCGGGCGTCAGCATCCCATGGGCACTGGTGCGCGGATGTGCGCAGAATTGGAATGAGTTCGCGATCCAGCAGGGCCACTTCCTCCGCGCGCGTGGCGAGTTGGACGGCACGGAGCGCGTCGGGAACCGCGATGGCGGCATCGTGGGCTTGGGTTTCGGCGAGCAGCGCGTGGCGATGAGTCTCGAAGCGGTTGCGCAGGCCGAGCGCGAGCAGGTAGTGGGCCTGGCCATCGCGGGGTGTGAGGGACACGGCGCGGCGGAGCCAGGCGACGCCGGTGGCGGGGTCGATTGGCGCAGGGTTCAGCCAGGCCGTCGGGTCAGGCTCTCCACCGGTGGCGACGAAGCCGTTTTCGCTCAATCGTGAGGCGCGGGCGCAACGCCATTCGCGTGTGATGAGCATCAAGGCCAGGGCCACGGCGATCCAACGCAGCCAGGGCGTTGCGGGTGAAGGGGCGGGAACCGCGGGAGCCGTTGTGCCGCGGCGATCCGAGGCGGCGAGGGCGGCACCGAGCAGGGCAAACCATGTGATCGCCACGCCGGGGCGGGCGGTGAGGTTGAAATCCACGAGGGCATGGAGCAAGGTGGCGCCGAGGGCCAGGACGACCGAGCGCCAGAACCAGGTGGAGGCGCGCACGGAACGGGGCTGAAGCAGGGGTGCGAGTTGCCGGCCCAGCAGGACGACGAGGGCCACCAGCAGGATAAATCCCGGAAGGCCAAGTTCACATAACAGCTGCAACCAGTCGTTGTGGGCGAGATAGGCGCGGTAATCGCCGAACCCTGCCGGTTGGAACGGCAAAAAGATATCGCGGAATCCACCGGGGCCGACGCCCAGCGGGTGGGTGCAGAACAGCCGCCATGCCGCGGTCCAGATTTGCCAGCGGACACCCAGCGCGTCGTCGGTGGCCGTCAGCATGGCCTTGAGCCGGTAGAGGACCAGGGCGAATGAGCCACCCGCGCCCACCAAGGCCAACAAGGCGAGCAGGCCGGTGGGCAGGAGCAGTCCCGGTCCTTTGCCACCGGTGCGGCGCGCGATGGCCATGCGCCAGGTGAGCAGGAGCGCGGTGGCGAGGGCACCGGCGAGCAAGGCGCCGCGCGAACTGGTGAGCAGCAGGCCGGCGAGTTGCACGAGCGTGGCGGTGAACAATCCGATCGTGGACAGGCGCAGGCGCGGGGCGGTCCGGCCCCCGCGCGTGGAGGCGAGCAGCAGGCCCAGAGTGGGTAGGAGGGTGAGCACCAAAAAGCCTCCCAAGGCGTTGCCGCTGGAGAAGGTGCCGCAGATCCGGGCGTCGGCGCGGGCCACCAGTCCCCAGAGCACCTGGCCGACGCCGGCGGCGATGAGCAGGCTGGCGAAGCGTTGTGATTGGGTGCGGGAGTGCAGGACACGGCGGGCCGTGAAGGCGAGTGCCGCATAGGCCAACCACTGCGTGAGGGTGGAGATCGCGTCAAATGGATTTGCCGCCAGCGCCAGGCGGGGCATGTCGCCGAGGGCGTGCGCGAGCCCTTCGCGACTCACGGGTTGCAAGCAGGCGAACAGTGCCGGGGGCAAGGGGATGAGTTGGACGAGCGACCAGAGGAGGATGCCGGTGGCGCAGAACCCGACGGCGGGTGGCAGGCGTGGGCGACGGCCGTGCACGAACAGCCAGGCCGCACCGGCGAGGAGCAGGCAGGCGATATTCACGCTGGCGGTGGCCCAGCGCGCGATACTCCCGAGGGGGATCGTGGCCGCGACGCACAGCAGGGCGAGCAGCACGACCAGCGTGTTGCGTGGGGACGGCAGGCCCCGGTGGTGGTGCGGGAGGCGGGAGGGGGTTGCGCTCGGCGCTGTGGGGCTCATCGCGGTGCACGATAGCGCCTGGCGCGATGAAGCTCAAGCATGGGGGGCGGAAGGGAGGGGGGCGGAAGGGAGGGGGGCGGAAGGGAGGGGGGCGGAAGGGAGGTGTCAGGGTTCAGGTTTCAGGGAAGACGAGGGGGATCAGCGGCGGGAGGGCGAACGGATGCCGAGCCATTTGGCGAGTTTGGCACGGACGGTGTCCCAGGGTGTTGGCGGGCGGGAAGATTCCGCCGCGCCATAGCGGCCATAGGTGTAGCGGTACTTGCCGTAGGCATAGCCGTAATGTCCGATGGGCACGTCCACGTTATTGAGGACCACGCCCAAGAGGCGGACGTTGGCGGCGCGCAGGCTTTCGGCAAAATGATGCGCGGCGGCCTTGGGGGTGACGAGGCTGCGGACGACGAGCAACAAGCCGTCCGTGTGCTTGCTCATCACGGTGGAATCCACCAGCGCCAGCCCCGGCGGCGAATCGATGACGAGCATGTCAAAACGCGCGCGCAGGCGGTGCAGCATGTCTACAAAGCGCGGGGATTCGATGAGTTCCACGGGATTGCCGGGGAGCGACCCGCAGGGCATGACCCAGAGGTTCTCGATGCCGGAAGGGTGGATCACATCGTCGAGCAAGATGCCGGCGGTACCGGAGAGGATATCGGAGAGGCCGTGCTCCGTGGGGACGGGGAAGACGTGATGCAAGCGGGGCCGGCGCATGTCGGCATCGATCAGCAGGGTCCGGCGGTTGATGCTGGCCTCGGCGGTGGCCACGTTGGTGGCGACGAACGATTTGCCCTCGGCGCTCATGGTGCTGGACACGACGATGGCACGCAAGGGATCGCCGGAGCGGCCGTGTGCCGCCGCGGTGCGCAGGGAACGGAAGGCTTCGGCCGTGGGGCTATGCGGCGCCTCGCGTACAACCAGATCCGGGTGGGGCGTGGGCGTTTCGCCCGGCTCGCGGCCGGGGATGGCGGCCAGCACGCGCGTGTGCAGCAGGTGCACGATTTCGGCATCGGTTTTGATCGTGAGGTCCATGTAGTCGAGGAAGAAGCAGAGGCCCACGGCGGCGACGGCGCCCAGGAGCAGTGCCACCAGCAGGTGTTTGCCATGGCTGGGCCACGAATGTTCGGTGGGCGGGGTGGCGCGGGAAATCACGAAGATGTTTTCGCCCTGGGTGCCCATGCGATTGCTTTCGATTTCCTGGATGCGGCGGACGATGGTTTGATAGGTGGACTCGATCGAATCCTTGTTCTGCTTGAGCACGTTGTATTGCGCGGTCAGGTCATTGTAGCGGAAGACCTTGGATTCCTGCTGGTGGATGCTTTGCTTGATGAGCGCCTCTTCCTTGCATGCCTGGTCATAGGCGGTCCTCATGGATTGCAGAATGGTGGAGGCTTCGAGGGCGATGCGCGTGCGCAGGGTTTCGATCTGCGTGTGGAGCGCGAGCAGCTGGGGATGATTGGTGCCAAGCCGTGAGAGCATCTGGGCGTATTGTTGCTCCAATTTTGCCAGGTCGAGGCGGAGGGAACTGACCACCTGGGAGGCGATGACATTCGGCAGGCTGTCGGCGGGCTCGCCACGGGCGAGGGCGGCCTCGGCGGCTTCGACCCTGGCCTGCAGGCCGAGGCGCAGGGGTTCCTTTTCGGTCATGTCGCGGTTGAGGGCCATGAGGGTCTCGAGTTCGACGCTCTGCAGTTTTTCGAACGAGACGATGTTGTTCGTCACCATGAAGCGTTGCAGTTGATCCGTGGCGTCCGCCAGTTTCACACGCAGGTCTTCCTGCTTGAGCTGCAGTTCCTGCACGCCTTCATCCGACACCCCCATGCGGCGCTGGCGGTTCTGGGCGAGGAAGGCGTCCACGACGGCGTTGACGATGCGCGCGGCCTTCTGGGGGTCCTTGTTTTCGAGGGTCACATCGATCAGGTGGGTGTTGCGCACCGGCAGGGCCTGGACGCGGGTGGCGAGGCGTTCCGCGGGGGACTTGGCGGTGCGGAAATCCGGGTCCGTGAGCAGGTTGGCGTTGACGAGGGCGTCTTCCATGACCGGGCGCGAGGTGATCAACTGTACCTGCGTTTGCATGAATTCACGCTGGCCGGAGCTGCTGGTGGAGGCATCGACGGCGCCCTTCATGTCGGTGAGGTTGACTTCGTTGCTTTCCACGAGAATGCGGGCGCTGGCGCGGTAGCGAGGCGTGCGGGTCCACGTGTAGAGGATGGCAATCAGCAGGATGGCGGCCCAGATCGCGAGGGCCAGGGGCCAACGCGCCAGGACGATGCGGGCGTAGTCACGCAAATGCAGACCGTCCGCGGGAGCCGGTGGATCCGAGTATGGTAGGTCGTCGTTCACGAAACGTTCGCGGCCGTGTGGAACCCGCACCCCGGCTTAATTGCTGTTGCTATCCAGTCGGTAGGTGAAGGTGAAGATGCCCTGCACGACGTTCCAGGCTTCGGCGAGGATGCTTTTGGGGGTTGACTGGGGCACGTTGATCACATCGCCGCCGAGGAGGTAGGGGTTGGCGTCGCGGCCGGACTCGATGCGGCCGATATTGATGCTTGTGCTGGATTGACCGCCCTCGGTCTTGCGGCGGATGAGCCAGGCGTGGCCCTTGTCGGCACGGGGGCTCAAGCCACCGGCGAGGGCCAGGGCGTCCAGCACCTGCGTGGGGCGTTGGAGCGAAAAGCCGCCGGGCTGGCGCACGTTCCCGTACACGTAGATTAGGGGCGCTTTCGGCACATAAATGACGTCACCACCGCGCAGCACGGGATTTTGTTCGGATTCGCCGCGCACGAAGAGCGCGTTCAAATCCACGGCGATGCGCGCGGATTTTCCGGCATTGGCGCCGGTGTTCTGCCGCAGCACGTAGACGACTTCACCCGCGGCATCATCCGGTCCGCCGGCGAGGGTCAGCACATCCAGCAGCGTGCTCACGTTTTGATGAATCGCATACACGCCCGGCGCATTGACCGAGCCCACCACGCCGATGCGCTGGCTGCGATACTCCTTCACGGAAATGGCGACGCGCGGGTTTTGCAGGGTGTTTTTGCTGGAGAGCTGCCCGACGATGTCGGCCTGCACCTCCTGGATGGTTTTGCCGGCCACGAGCACGGCGCCGAGGACGGGGAGGGTGACGGTGCCGGATTCAGACACACGGAATTCGAGGGTGCGGGTCTGCTCGCTGAATTCCCATTCGAACACGCTGATCTCGAGCACGTCGTCTGGCCCGATCAGGTAATCGCGCTGTTTCAGCTCCAGCAACTCACGCGTTTCACGGATGAGGTCGCGGCTGGCTTCGTCGCTGAACGACGCGGGTTCGAGCATGGTGCTGGAGCCGCCGAAGTCCGATGTCGATGTGCGAGGCGCGGCGCAACCCAAGACGAGGGAGAGCATGCCTGCGAGGGCGCAGGTTCCGATACCGGAATATCCGAAACACAATCGGGATGAAAAGGGTTTCACGATTCTGTCCTTTCGTTGCTCATTCGGTCTTGCGGCAGACTGCGCCGGTATCAAGGGCAAATTTCTGGAGATCATCAAATACAAGGAAGGCGCACGCGGGGAAAGACCTGCACCGGATTCCGCCACCGCAGGTTTTCCCATGTTGGGGAAGGCTGCGGCGCAGAATCCTCCGTGGGCGGCTTTTACTGGCTCACCGGGCGAGGACTGGCGGAGCGCCGGGTGGTTGTGGGCGGGGGAGGAGGCGTGTTATTGCCCGAATTATCGTTGTTATTATTCTCGTAGATGGCATAACCACCGCCCGCCACGAGGATGACCGCGCCACCGACGACGAACGGGGTCAATCTCAGGCCCAGGAATCCGGCACCCTTCGCACCGGTGCCTGCGGCAGGCGCGGCTCCGGCGCCCTTGGCGGGGGGCGCATCCGCACCACCGGCGAGGAGCGGTTGATCGGGGACGACGATGCGACATTCGGCGATGGTCTGATCGATCGAGGTTTCGAGAATGGCGAGATCCATCTCATTGACGCTGATGATATAGCGCCCCTGGGCCACGTCGAACTGCGCGGTGCCATCCGCGCCCGTCACGGCCGAGGAAATGGCTTTACCGTCCTCGGTGGATTCCAGCGCCAGGGTCCAGCCGCCCAGCGGGGCCACGCCGCGCGAATCGAGCAGCACGAATTTGCAGATCCCCGTGTTCATCTTCACCAGGCTGTCAGCCGGTGCGGCGAGGATGGTGGTGGACATGGCCGTGGCCAGCGCTGCGGTCAACAACTTGGTGATCAGTGATTTATTCTTCATGGGAGTCCTCGTTTTTCTCGGCGTCGCCGCATTCATGTTTTGATGGCGGTTTCAGCAGTTTACTGTGATGCGGCAACCCGGCGCGTCTTTTCCGCGCGGGTCGTAGGGCGCGCGGGCTCGGCCCGCACGCCTGTTTCGACTGGATTTGCGCGAGGAGGTGCCTTGACCAACCGCAAGTCGGCTGGCTGAACATTCCCCCCGCCCTCTTTTGTTTTCAGGCGGTCGTCCAATTTAGCCCCGATCCGTTCGGCCCCGAGCGCCGCGCGGATCGGTTCATCTGCCTGAAGCGATGGCTCCACCAGCCAGAACCCGAGAATCAGCCCTGCCGCCAGCCGGCGGGTGTAGCCCCGTGATACGGGCGATTGCCCATCTTGAAAAATCTTTTGGAAGCCGTTCATGAATACGAACTTTATCAGTTCCCATCTACCCGCCTATGGGGTGTTTACCCCATATCGTCAGGCGTGACAATTGTGCGATTGCCAAATCCGACGGTGCGCAAGGTATCAAAAGGCAAGGGCTGGAGCAACCGTGAAAATCGATGGGGTGGGGGGCTTATTTTGGGGGTAAGGATCGCGCGGGACCCAGCCTTCGCCCTGCGTGGGTACGGCGGACAGGCGCGCGACACTACACCGAATTGAGCCCCTACCGTCTTTGGTCATCGATTTTGGTGCGGTTGATTGTGTGGCCCCAACAGGATGGCCGGCCGGCAGGATCAGGATGGCTTGCGTGCCGTTTTTTTTCCAGCGCTGGAGAAAACGTTCCCGGGCCCACCATTGGTTGGGTTTGCGAGGGCCGTGCAGCCGGATGGCCGAGGCATCCGCGCGCATGCCGGTGACCACGGCGAAGTGGCCCACCGTGGCGGGCGCTTCCGGCGCGAGAAAGACGATCGGGGGGATGCCCTCGCGCAGTAAACTGGGCAGTGAAGCCAGGGGCACGGAGCGGATGCTGGCTTCGAAGCCGCGGGTTCGGGCGGCATCCGCGATCAGGGCGGGGATGGTTCCATGGATGGCGGGGACAAGCAGCTCATGGCCGAGCGTCTCCGTGGTCTCCGCGTATCCCCAGTAGTTCAGGACCATCGCGAGGGCGGCGGCACCGCACTGTTCGGGTTCCTGGGGCTGGTAGGGCACCTTCAAGGTGATGGTGTTTCGGCCTGGGGTGAGGCAGCCGGTGGCGGCCAGCAGGACGGCCAGCAACCCGGTGTGGCGGAGGTGTCTGTCGTTTGGCATTGGGAGGCGGGGTACGATCAGACCGTTGTGAGGTTCAGGGTTCGGGGTTCAGGGGTCAGGGGCATAGAGCGCTTACAACCTCAAGCAGGGTGCTCACGGGGGTGGGGCGTTGCGGGCGCAGCGGAAGCCGACGCGATTGGCGCTGGCCAAGGGGAGGCCATGGCCACGGCGGGCGCAATGCAACAGTTCGAGCTCGCTATCGAACGAGCCTCCGCGCATGACCCGGCGGTTCAATCCGGCGACGTCGCCCGTGCGCACACACGGGTCATTCGCTTTCTGCCGGTGCACGGATTCGTAGGCGCGGTCGAAGTACCAGTCTTCACACCATTCCCAGACGTTGCCGGCCATGCCGAAGAGGCCGAGCGCGTTGGCGGGAAAGGCACGGGCGGGGTTGGTCCAGAGCCAGTCATCCGCCGGAGTGTCTGGCGCGGAGCGGAAATTCGCAAATTGACGCACGGAGTTCGGGGTGGTGTCACTGCCCCAGGGGAAAATCACGTCTGCACCGCGGCCGCGCGCCGCGTATTCCCATTCGGCCTCCGTGGGCAGGCGATAGCCGTCGCGATCGAGGAGCGTCGTGATGGTATCGCCGCGTTTGGCGATTTCGTAGCAGGGTTTGAGTCCGGCGGACGTGCTGCGCCAGTTGCAGTAGGTCACCGCATCGCGCCAGGAGACGCAGACCACGGGCTCGTCCGGGCGCTGGCGGAAGCCGGGTTCGCGCCAGGTGGGTTGACCGGCGCGTTCCGCGTCCGTGCGATAGCCGGTGGCCGCGACAAAATCCGCGAAGCGGGCCTGGGTGGTCTCTTCGGTGTCGACGTAAAAGTCGGGCAGGGTGAGCGCGTGGGGCGGCAGCTCGTCCGGATTGCCCTCGCCGTGCGTGCGTCCCATGATGAACAGGCCGCCGGGGACGAGGACCATTCCGTCAGGCATGCTGTTGGCGGGGGCACCCGCGGTGCGCAATTGCTCCCATGGAACGGTGAGCTTCTGCCCGCTCGTGAGCAGGATGAGTTCGAACGTATTTTCAAGCGGGCTGCCGTAGTGGAGTTGATCTTGGTCATCGACCACGGTGACCGTGCGACCGTGATTCAACACGGAGACCAGATTCGATGACGGAATTTCCACGGGTTTGGCGGCGGTGGTGCGCAGGCGCAGCGCCGTGGCGTCGATACGCGCGGCGATTCGTTCGCCGTTGGCGAAGGTCCAGGGCAGCCAACCGCCCGCGGGCAGGGGAAGTGCGGGTGCGTCGATTCGTTCGAGGGCGGATTTGCGCAAGTCCACGGTCTTGCTCGATTGCCCCGAGGCGGGGCGGATTATGACGTCGGTGGGCGTGATGGCGCCGATGAGGTGTTCGTCATAGAGGGTTGTGATTTCCGAATCGGTGGCGGAGCGGCGCTTCACCGAGCTGACGAGGGGGCCGGGCACGAGGAGGTCGCCGAGGGTGCTGTGTAGACGCAGGACGACGAGTTGGAGTTCGCCCGTGACGGCGCCGAAGGCGCCCGTGGCGCGCACCTGCGATTGCGTTGCTTTTTTTCGGGGTTCCGCTGCGGTTGCATTGGGTGACATATCCATGGACTGGATGTTGCGCAGGGGGATTTCGAGGATGTTGCCGTAGAGGTCATGTCCGGACATCCGGCGATTTCGCGGCGGTTCCGGCAAGGTTGCTTCCTGGCCATCGGGAAAGCGCACGACCCAGGTTTCGGTCTTGTGGTTGGTCCCGGTTCGGGTGCGCGTCAAGGAAGAGAGGGCGCCGACGGGCAGGGTCCAGCGGCCGGATGCGTCCCCGATTTCAAGGGTCCAGTCCGCGGGGGCCAGGATCGCCGTTTGACCCTCCGAAAGGGTGACACGCATGCAGGGCACCCCGTGCGTGCCCTTTTGCGTGGCGAGGGATTCCAGTTTGCGGAAATCCGCGGCGGTGAGTGCGATGGGCCCTGACGCCGTTCCCGCGGCCTCGATGAGGCTGCCATCCACCCGCTCCGTGCGCCACAGGTCCCCGTGCGTGGTTTCGACCCACAGGCGCGGATCGCCGGGCGGGCTTTCGATGCGGCGCACCTCGTGCAGGGGAATCCGCAGGGTGCCGAAGGTCGTGTGAAAGCGAAGGGACGTGTCGCGCAGGGTGACGATGCGGGCGTCGTCATTGAGGGAGAGGCGCATGGCCACAGGTGCCGGCGGAGGCGGTGTAGCCGCGAAGCCGGCAGTGGCGGCGGTGAGCAGCAGGGTGGTGGCGATGGGAAGCAGGGCTTGGGCTGGGCGCATCGGTTTTCTCCTTATGTCACGACCGGCGGGGACCGCCGGCTCCATCGGAGGCGGCGGGCGTGGAAGGTGTGGCGGCAAAGCGGTTGTCGGGCACGAGCGCGGCGGCGAGGGTGCGCAGGGCGGCATCGTGGTGCGCCGCGACGAGGCTTTCGATGTGGGCGAGGTCGACGGGGGGATCGGCCTGGTGCAGTTCCGCGGTGCGGGACAGCACCCAGATTTTTTCGTGGGCGGTGCGCACCACGTTTTCATCCGCCGTCATGACTTCCTCGTATTCCTTCTCGCCGGGGCGCATGCCTGTGAAGGTGATGCGGATATCCTTGTCGGGGACGAGGCCGGAGAGTTCGATCAGGCGGCGGGCGAGATCGACGATGCGGATGGACTCGCCCATTTCGAGGACCATAATGTCGCGGCTGCAGCCGATGGTGCCGGCGAGGAGCACGAGATCGACGGCCTCGGGGATGGTCATGAAGAAGCGGCGCACCTCGGGGGTGGTGACGGTGACGGGTCCGCCGGCGGCGATCTGGCGTTTAAAGAGCGGGATCACGCTGCCGCTGCTGCCGAGCACGTTGCCGAAGCGCACGGAGACGAAGGTGGTGTGGCTGGTGGTTCCGTTGGTGCTGATGACGCGTTCGGCGAGGCGCTTGGTGGCGCCCATGATGCTGGTGGGATGCACGGCCTTGTCTGAGGAGATGAGGACGAAGCGGTCGACATTGAATTCGCGGCAGGTGCGCACGAGTTCGGCGGTGCCGAGCACGTTCGTGCGGAAGCAGGCGCTCACGTTTTGCTCCATGAGGGGCACGTGCTTGTAGGCGGCGGCGTGATAGACGATGTCCACGTGGCCCGCGCGGTGGATGGCGGCGGTGATGTCGGCGTGATGTTCCACGTTGCCCGCGCAGGGGATCAGGCGGAGGTTGGGGCGCGATGCGGCCAGCTCCTGTTCAATGGTATAGAGGGCGAACTCGGAGAGTTCGAAGAGCACGAGGCATTCGGGATCGTAGCCCGCGATCTGGCGGCAGAGTTCCGCGCCGATGCTGCCCCCGGCGCCGGTGACCATCACGCGTTTGCCCTTGAGGTAGTGGCGCACCTCGGTGCGGTCGAAGCGCGCGGGACCGCGGCCGAGGAGGTCCTCGACATCGACGTTGCGGATGGCGGAGGCGGAAATCTGGCCACCGGCGAGATCGCCGAGGGAGGGCACGGTGCGGAAGGTGCAGGCCAGACCGGCGGTGGCGCATTGCTCGACGATGTCGTTGAGCTGGCGGGGGCGGTTGAAGGGCGGCAGGACGATGACGCAATTGGCGCGGGTGGTGGCGGCGATCTGGCCGAGGCGCGAGACGGGGCCATTGATGGGGAGGCCGTGCATGCTCAAGCCGTGCTGCTGGGGGTCGTCGGTGACGAGGCCCACGAGACGGCGCAGGCCGGTTTGGCGCGCGGCGCGCACCATGAGGTCCGCGTCTTCCGGCTGGCCGACGACGAGGATGCGGTCCTGGCCGCCGTCTTCGCCGCCCGTGGCCGGCGGGCCCTGGTTGCGCCAGCGCCGCCAGTAGCGAACACCGAGACGGGCGGAGGACATCCAGATTCCCATGAGCATGGGTGTGACGATCAAGGCGGAGCGCGGATAGCCGCCGGGCAACACGTTGCGCAGGGAAAAAATCACGATGCCCACGGCAAGGCTGGCACAAATCAGGGCCAGGCCCATGCGCACGGCGTCGTCGATGCTGAAGAACGACCACATGCCGGAGTAGAGTTGGAAAAGCGCGAAGGCCGCGAGGTAGATCAGCAGGAGGATGGGCAGGGTGTACCAGAAGACCAGGCGGAAGGGCGGGGGCACATGGCCATCGAAGCGCAGCAGAAACGCGGCGCCGTAGGCCGCGTATACACCGATCAGGTGCCAGGTGACGATCAGCAGGCGGCGCAGGTAGACGCTGTTGCGAATGGTGGTGACCAGCGTGTGCCAGGCGGCGGGCAAGCGTGGGGGGTGGATCATGCGATTCTCCCCGGCGCGCCGGCGCAGGCGGTGACGATGGCGCAGATGCGATCGAGATCGGTGTCTTGCAGGGCGCTGCCGGAGGGCAGGCACAGCCCACGCGCAAAGATATCTTCGCTGATTTTTCCACCCCAAATCCGGACGCCGGCAAAGACGGGTTGGAGGTGCATGGGTTTCCAGACGGGGCGGGCCTCGATGTTTTCGCGTTCCAGGGCGAGGCGGATGGATTCGGGGGTGGCGCCGAAGTGGTCGGCGTCGATTAGGGCCACGGTGAGCCAGCGGTTGGCGCGGCCCCAGGGGGCTTCGGGCATGAAGGTGATGCCGGGGAGGTGGCCGAGGCGGGCGCGGTAGGCGTCGAAGATGCGGCGGCGGGCCTGGACGCGTTGATCGAGGACGGTGAGCTGGCCGCGGCCGATGGCGGCGAGGATGTTGCTCAGGCGGTAGTTGTAGCCGACCTCGGTGTGCTCGTACCAGGGTGTGGGGGCGCGCGACTGGGTGGCGAGGGAGCGCGCGTGGCGGATGAGCGACTCGTCCTCGCTGGCGAGCATGCCGCCGCCGGAGGTGGTGATGATTTTGTTTCCATTAAAGGAGTAGACGGCGGCCCAGGCGCCTTGACCGGCGTGGCGGCCGTGATAGGTGGCGCCCATGGCTTCGGCCGCGTCGGCGATCACGGGGATGCCGCGGGGCTCGCACAGCGCGCGGATGCGGTCGAGATCGGCGCACTGGCCGTAGAGATCGGTGGGAATCACGGCACGCACGCGGGCGCCGCGGCGGTCGGCGTCGGCGAGGGCGGTGGCGAGGAGGTCCACGTCGAGGGTCCAGGAGGCTGATTCGGCATCGATGAATTCGAGGGAGGCGCGTTCGAAGACGGCGGGGCTGACGCTGGCGATGAAGGTGAGGGTCGAGGCCAGCACGAGATCGCCGGGGCCGGTGCCGAGGTGGCGCAGGGCGAGGTGCATGGCGGCGGTGCCGCTGGAGACGGCGGCGCAATGGGGGATGCCGGTGAGGGTGGCAAACTCGCGTTCGAAGGCGTCGACCATCGGCCCGAGCGGCGCGATGTAATTGCTCGCGAAGGCTTCGGCGACGAAGCGTTGCTCGGCGCCGCCCATGTGCGGGGGGGAGAGAAAGATGCGTTCAGGCATGGGGCGGTTCCAATGGGCGCACGACGCGCGCCGGGACACCGAAGGCGACGCTGTTGGCGGGGATGTCCTGGTTGACGAAGCTCATGGCGCCGACGATGGCGTTTTCGCCGATGGTCACGCCGGGCATGATGACGGAGTGGCTGCCGATCTTGCAGTTTTTCTTGAGCACCACCGGTCCGGTTTTGTCGTCGATGGTCGAGACGCTGTAGATGGAGCAATGGGAGCCGATTTGGACGTAGTCCTCGAGAGTCACGCCGTGAAGGGCGTTGATGTAGGCGAAGGCGCCGATGTCGGTGCGGGATCCGAGTTTGAAATGCTGGGGGTGCTGGACGATCCAGTTGTATTTCGTCGGGACGCCGTCCTTGATTTCCGGTGGCGTCCAGTTGGCGAAACGGTCACTCATGCGCGGATCCCTTGAATTTTGGCATCGTGGCGTGGCCCTCGGCGGCGATATTTTTGCGGCGCAGCACTTGCCAGACGGTCAGCCACAGAATTTTCAAGTCGAGCCACAGATTGTGGTGATCGACGTACCAGACGTCGAGCTTGAAGCGCGCGTCCCAGGACAGCGCGTTGCGGCCGTTGATCTGGGCCCAGCCGGTGATGCCGGGGCGAACGAGGTGGCGGCGGGCCTGTTCCGCCGAATACAGCGGCAGGTATTCCATGAGCAAGGGACGGGGGCCGACGAGGCTCATCTCGCCGCGCACGACGTTGAGCAGTTCGGGAAGTTCGTCGAGGCTGGTGGCGCGG
>CAMFEP010000033.1 GCA_945949405.1 Kiritimatiellales bacterium | reverse complement strand
TCGTCGATGATCTGCGTGCCACTGGCGGCCTTGTTGCCGAGGGTCATGCGCCCGGTTTGCTTTTCAAAGGCGGCGAGAAGTTTGGCGGGAAAGGAAGGCGGACCGGCGGGAAACACATGCAGGCCGTGGGTGAGTTCCAAGCCGGCGATCTCCCAGTGGCCGGTGGTGGTGTCCTTGCCTTTGGAGCGTTCGCGCATGGCACCGAAGGCAGACGTGGGGGAGGTGGCGGGGGCGACACCGGCGAGGGGCAGGCCATTGGGGAGCAAGGGTGGGATGTTGCCGAGACCGAGTTGTTCTAATTGGGGGAGCGCGAGGCCTCCGACGGCTTGCGTGATGTGGGGCAGGGTGTGGGCACCGACGTCGTCATAGTCGGCGGCATCCGGGGCCTGACCGATGCCGACGGAATCGAGAACGATGAGGTAGGCGCGCATTAGGAATGAGGATAGGAAGGGGGCGGGTGGGGGAAAAGGAAAAAGCGAGACAGTGGGAGGCCAGAACGATTCGGAGTGGCCGCGACCCTCCTTCGCTCTCCGAACTACGGAGGGCAAGAAAGGCGCAGAAATCGCAAGAGGGGGCTTACGAGCCGGGGGATGGCTCTTCGGCGACGTCGGGGACGGCGTTGGTCTGGATGCTGAAATCCTGGAACTGGGCTTCCTTGAGCAATTGCTGTCCCCAGTCGGCGAAGACCATGCGGGTCGAGTATTCCTGGAGCATGCGCGTCAACTGCGGGCGGAGCGCGTACATATCCGAGGGATTGCCGGGCTCGCGCCCGACCTGATAGATGATGAATCCGCGCGAGCCGGCGGTCACGGGTTCACCGACGGCGTCCTGATCCAGTTCGATGATGGGTTCCACAACAAATTCAGCATCGGCGAAGACGTTCGTGTTGAGGCTTGCGAGCACGGTGAAATTCGTGGTGGTGATGGTGGTCAAGCCCAGCGCTTTGGCGGCGGTTTTAAAATTTTGTTTGGCGGCGACGGCATCCGCGAGGGCGTTTCGGGTCTCCCCGACCCAGGTGTGAAAAGCACGCTGTTGCGCGTTGCTCAAGGCCAGGGGGGTGACGGTGCCGGTGATTTCCTCAAAGCCGGGCACGCGCGATTCCTGGCGTGCGTCGATGGTCATGACATAGACGGCGTTCGAGCCTGAGATCGAGTCGCTGAAGGAGAATTGGGGATCGTTGGCGACGAGGTTGAACGCGGCGCGATTGAATTCCCCATCAACCTCCAAATCGGGAAGCACTTCATCTGCGGTGAAGAGGCCGGTGGTGGAGACGGGCAGGTTGCGCGCGGCGGCGAGGGTATCGAAGGCGGGGCGGTTTCCGGCGCGGTCGGGGGCGAGGTCCATCACGAAGGTGGTGGCATGCTCGCGGGCGGCGAAGCGGGCGGTTTGCTGGCGCAGGATGGCATCGATCGTGGGGCGGACTTTTTCGAGGGGTTCGGGCATGGCGTAGGCATTGGTTGATTCGGGGGCGAGGAAATCGCTGGCATGCAGGTCGTAGTAATCCTGCGCGTCCGTATCGCTGATGGCGTTCGTGGTGATAAATCCGGTGTAGGGGAAGGCGACGTAGCGGACGCGGACGCGCTCGGGGATGGTGAAATAGTCGCGGTTCGTCTGGTAGAAGGTGCGCGCATCGGCCTCGGTGATTTCGACGATTCCGGTGAACTGGTCCTGGTTGAACGCGATGTATTCGAGGACGCGGACATCCGTGAGGTTGCGCAGGCGGTGATCCAGGTCGCTGGGCGCGGTCCAGGAGGCGGATTCGAGGATGCCGAGCACCTTCTGGATGGTGATGTTCTGGCGGAGGTAGGCCTCGAAGGTGGGGATGTCGACACCGCGCTCGGTCACGAAGGCGCGATAGCGCTCCTTGTCGAACACGCCGTTCGATAGAAATCCTTTTTCCTGGTTGAGGATCTGGCCGATTTCCTCATCCGGCACGTTGATGCCCATGCGTGTGGCGGAGCGCAAGATGGCGAGCCGACGCCAGGTTTGCTGGTGGAGGGAGGCGTACTCCTCCGCCGTTTTCGTGCGGTCGCTGCCCAGGCCCATTTCGAAAAACATGGCCTGTTGAAATTCGTCGTGCGAGACGGGCTTGCCGTAGAGCAGTCCGGCGTTGTTCTGCGCCTGTCCGGCATTGGTACAACCATCCATTGACGAAAAGGAGAAGAGGAAGGTCAAGCTGACGAGGGTGGCGATGATGGCCCAAACCACTCTGTGGCGGATCATCATATGGAATTTGGTGATGAGCATGCGCGGTATTCCTTTCGGTGACTATGCGGGCATCCCGCGAAATGGCCGGGATGCGTGCGCCAGATTGGCGGGTGGCCGGCGGGGGGCCGGCCCGATTCCTTTACTCACCTATGACCGTCCCACGGGCGTGATATCGCCCGGTGGCACCGTGGTGGTGGTCGTGGACGTCGTGGTGGAGGAGGTGGTGGTTGGGAAGGTGCCGCCACCCTGTGGCGTTTCGCCAGGTTCATCGATGGGTTCATCGCCGTCGTCGTCGCCGCTGCCGCCGCCTTCCGGTTCGGTACTGGGGTAGGTATCGGCGACCAAGACGTTGCCCTCGGGGTCGACTTCCAGCACGGTGACGATCCAGGTGCTGCCATCCGTATCCGACTTCTTGCGGAGAATCTTGATCACCGAATCGGTGATCATTTCGGCGATACGTTCGGCCCCGTTGCTGTCCTTGATCTGGACGCCGAACTTGCCGGAGATGCAGCGCAGGCGGATGAAGCTGCGGTCGCGGGCGCAGGCGATCGTGATGCCGTCGTTGTCCTTCAAGAGGGGGATTTTGAAGTCGGGACCATCCGCATCCAATTCGCCGCTGGCGCAGGTGATCGTGACGACGCGGAGGTCAGCCTCGGTGGTGGCTTCCACGGCGTAGATGCCGCCAAGGCGGGCGTTCACGGCCACGCAGCGGGTGATGACGCGGAGGCCGTTTTCTTTTTCGTAATCCTTCTTGAGGTTCAAATCCAGTTTGCCGCGATGGAGACGGATCAGTTTGAGCGTATTATTGGCGGGATCCTGAGAGACCACCACAATGGCATCGCCACCGATGGTGATTTTGTCATCGGCGGACAAGAGCAGGACGAGGCTGCCATCGGCGGGGGTGCGCAGGGTGGTGCCATAGGCGAGGCCTTCTCCACCCTTGAGGTCCTTGGTTTCGTTGGAATCCGCGAGTTGGGCTGTGCAGGCGCCTTTGACGTCGATCACCTGAACCAGGGGAGCAAAGGCCGCAGTTGCGTTTCGATGCGCGAAACCGGCAAGCATGCAACCCAGAACAATCAATTTCATCCAACGGTTATTCATCATGCACCTCCACACAGATTGCAGCTCTAGTGGCATTCCTAAGGACCAAATACTCCATTAGCCTACCGGGGCAGTGGCGTGAAGTCAAGAAGTTGGGCGATCGGTTGGGCGGGCGGAGATGAAACGCGCGGGACGCGCGGCGCCATCCCACCATGCGCCACGACTGGCCATTGTGGCAGAGACTTGGGGCCTGCGCCGATGCGAAATCCATCCGGGGGATATTGTGCTTGATTCCACCGGCCTGTCAATGCCACTATCATGGGATGCGGTTTTTGGCTATAATGGTCTTGGTGTGCTGTATTGCCGTTTAAGGGGACATCGCTGCATGACGAAATCCAAGGGGAAAAAGCCAGTTAAAATCCGCACGGAACCGGCCCGCGCCCGCACGGAACCGGCCCGCGCCACGGATAAGACGGATAAGCGGGGCGTCGCGAAAACCAATGTGGTGGTGGCCGGACATCCGGCCAAGAAGCCTGCGGCGCAGTCTGCACCAGCGCCCGAGAAAGCTCCGGCCCCGGCCAAAGCGGCGGCGCCGATGGCACCGCCGCGTCCGCCCCGGGAGCCGTCGGGGGATGACGACACCCAGCGTCCGGAATCCGCCATGTCGACCGAACCGGTGTCGGCGGAGGACATGGCGGCGGCCGATGCGGCTGCGGATGCTGCGGCCGAGGCCGCCGAGGCCAGCATGGGCGACGAGCCCGAGGAGCGTGGCGGGGGCGAGGAGCCCGAGCTGGGCGGCGACAGCACGCCGGCGCGGGATGGGCGCAACGCCAAGCTCAAGGAATTGCTCAAGCTCGCGGAGGTGCAGGGCTACCTGACCTTCGACGACATCAACGAAGTTCTCCCGGACGACGTGATCAAGCCCGAGGATCTGGAATCCTATCTCGTGTTGCTGCGCGGCATGGACGTGGAGATCATTGAATCCTCCGACGTGGACCGCTACCGCAAGAAGGTGGCCACGGAGAAGAAAGCCAGCGCCAAGGAAGGCAAGCTTGATTTCTTCGACGACCCGATCCGCATGTATCTGCACCAGATGGGGCAGGTGCCGCTGCTGACGCGCGAGCAGGAAGTGGAGATTTGCAAGCGCATCGAGAAGGCGGAAATTGAAGTGCGCGAGCTATTCACGCAATTCGGTTTCGCGGCGGAGATGTATCTGGGGTTGAGTGAACGCCTGGAGAAGGGTGAAGACCGCTTTGACCGGGTGGTGATCGACAAGTTCGTCGACAGCCGGGACAAGTATCTGGCGGTGCTGCCGCGCGAGAAGCAGGAGATCCAGCGCCGGCGCCACAAGTTGAACGAGTTATTCGATGCGCTGCGCAAGGGCAAAGGCAGCAAGGATGCGCGGGGGCGGCTCCAGAAGAATTTTGAAAAGGCGCGCGCACGCCTGGCCGAATCGTTCCAGCGGCTGCATTTCAAGCAGAAGGTGATCGAGTCGATGGCCGGCGAGGCGGAAGAGCGTTACAAGGTCTTGAAGGGGCAGATCGAGCGCCTAAAGGTTCTCGAAGGGACCCGCAAGAGCATGAAACGGGATGCGGAGATTGCGGAGTATCGCAAGCACCTGCGCCAGATGGAGCAGTCGAGCTGCATGGCGCATGATGAGTTGCTGTCGAAGTTCGAAAAGCTGCGGGCGGCCATGCGTGCCGGGCAGCAGGCCAGGACGGAGATGGTGGAAGCCAACCTCCGGCTGGTGATCAGCATCGTCAAGAAATACATGAACCGGGGGCTGTCGTTTCTTGATTTGATTCAGGAAGGTAACACGGGCCTGATGAAAGCCGTGGAGAAGTTCGAGTACCGGCGTGGGTACAAATTCAGTACCTATGCGACATGGTGGATTCGGCAGGCGGCGACGCGGGCCATCGCCGACCAGGCACGGACCATCCGGATTCCGGTACACATGATCGAAACGATCAACAAGCTGCTGCGCGTGCAAAAGAAGCTCGTGCAGGAGCTGGGCCGCGAGCCTACTCCGGAGGAAGCGGCCGAAGAAATGGAGATGCCGGTCGAGCGGGTGCGCGCGGTGTACAAGATGGCGCAGCAGCCGATCTCGCTGCAAAGCCCCGTGGGGGATGGCGACGACGCCCATTTCGGCGACTTCATCGAAGACAAGTCCGCCGAAAACCCCTCGGAGATGACCGCGTACAGCATGCTCAAGGACCGCTTGAAGGACGTGCTGCACACGCTGACCGACCGCGAGCGGGCCGTGTTGGATTTCCGCTTTGGGCTGACGGACGGGTATTCGCGCACGCTGGAGGAAGTGGGCAAGCACTTCTCCGTGACGCGCGAACGCATCCGGCAGATCGAGGCGAAGGCCCTGCGCAAGCTGCGCCATCCGACCCGGTTGCGGAAACTCGAAGGGTTCTTGGAACTGCGCTAGCGCCGGGAGGCGCGACGGACCGGCATTCATCAACAACATCCGCAACATCATGCGGGAAGGAGCACGTTCATGTTCGGGGAAGGAAATTGGTTGGTATTTGCGCAAATCGCGGGAGCGTTTGGACTGATGGGTTTCGTGATCGGCATCATGATTGGCCAGAAAACGGAACGGCCCGCAGGGGCATTGGCCGCGAGGTCCAAGCCGCGTCAGCAGCAGAAAGAGCAATCGCGTGGCGGTGGTAGCAACGGGCGTGGGGCGCAGTCGCAAGGTGGCGGCGGCGATCGTGACCGTGGTGGCGACCGCGACAGCGAGGAAAGTTTCAGTGGCGCCAGCGGGACAGGGCGTGGCGTGGAACTGTACGTGGGGAATCTGCCCTATGAGACCTCCGACAAGGAGCTCGGGCGGGCCTTCGAAAAATTCGGTCGTGTGCTATCCGTGCGCATGATTGAAAACCGGCGCAATGGCCGGCCGAAGGGGTTCGGGTTCGTCGAAATGGAAGACGATGCCTCGGCCGATTCCGCGATCAAGTCGATGAACGGGGCGGATTTCAAAGGCCGCGCCATCGTGGTCAACGAAGCCAAGTCGCGGGCGCGGCGGGACTAAAAAAAGTCATTCGTCATTGGTCATTGGAAAAAGGACGGGGTTTCCCCGTCCTTTTTCTTTGTTCGGGGGCGAGACGGTGTCAGGTTTCAGCGGGGCCGCCGGCCCGCGGCGGGCCGGATGGAACGAAACAAAGAGACTTCATCGAGTTGGATTGAACCGCAGAACCGCAGAACAAGGAACCGCAGATCGGCGAAGTTCGGACCGGACTTCGCTGTTCGCCGTTCCTTGTTCGATATTCTACGGTTCTCTTTGGACATGAACTTGTTATGAATGCAAACGTCATTTGGTGTCTCAGGCGAGGTGTCAGGGCAGCCGCCTGAATTTTGGCTTCGGCGACACAAGGTCGCCGGGAGCCTATTTCAAGACGAGGCCTGGGACGACGGCATCGAGGGCTTTGGCGCCGTCCATGTGGGCGAGGATAGCGAGGGTGAATTCGAAGGCGGTGCCGGGGCCCTGGCTGGTGATGATATTGCCGTCGATGACGACGCGATCTTCCAGGCGGCGGGTGGCGGTGAGTTCGGCGGAGACGCCGGGGTGGCAGGTGGCCTTCACGCCAGAGAGAATGCCGGCGGCTTGGAGGACCAGAGGCGCCGCGCAGATGGCGGCCACGGGTTTGCCGTGCTGGTGGAAATTGCGCACCGCACGCAAGACCGAGTCGGAGGCGATCAGGTGCCGGGTGCCGACCGCGCCGCCGGGAAGGATCAGGATATCGAAAGCGGAAGGATCGACGGTAACCCAGTCCGCATCCGCCAGCAGACGCACGCCGCGCGAGGCGGTGATGGGTTGTGGCGTGACGGCGGCGGTGACGACGTGCCAGCGGGCGCGACGCAGGGTATCCACGATGATCACGGCTTCCATTTCCTCAACGCCTTCGGCCAGAGGAATGAGTGCCTTCGTCATAAGAATCTCCAGGCTGAATCGTAACATTGCGCCTCAAAGAGCCAATCTGAATCGTGCAGGCCTCTAACATGATTCAAACAATGGTTTTTCATCATCGTGACACAGCACTATTTAACGAAAACCGAGGAGGGATTGGGTATGCCCTACAAATTTGTGGACGATGGATATCCGGAAGCGGACGACTACGCATCGAATTACGTGTGGGTTGAAGAGGCGGAAGCGCAAAAGCAGGAGCAGAAACCGGCCTCCGCGAGGTTGGCGACAGCGGAGGTTGATAAGACCAGGGCCATGCTGAAAAAACGGTTACGGATTGCGTTGCAGGGCGGATTGGTGTCGGCGGGGGCGTGAGCGAAGCGCCCGCGCGCGGAGCGCACGGGCCACCTTGGCGTCAATAGGCTTTGGCGAAGACGACGCGTTTGCTGGCGGGGGCGTTGCAGAGGATGCACTTGCCGACGGTGGCGGGCTGTTGCAGGGGGATGCAGCGGATGGTCACGGCAAGGTCGTCGTTGATTTTGCGTTCGCAGTCGGCGCTGCCGCACCAATCGGAAAGCGCGAAGCCGCCGTGGGCCTCGGGTTTTTCCGAGTTTTGCGGCGTAAAGAAGGCACGGAAGGCGGCGGCGTCGCCGATTTCTTTGGTGTTGGCGTCGCGAAAGGCGAGGGCGCGCTGGTAGAGGCTCGTTTGGATGTCTTCCAGCAATGCGGCAATGCCGCTCACAAAGGCATCGCGGGGCATGGAGGTTTTCTCGCGCGCACCGCGGTCGCGGCGCCCCACGAAGACGGCATTTTGTTCGATATCGCGCGGGCCGACTTCCGCGCGCACGGGGATGCCGCGCTTGATCCACTGCCAGCCTTTTTCGCCGGCGTTGATATCGCGGCGGTCGAGTACGACTTCGAGGGGGCGGCCGAAGTAGCTTTGTGTGCGCAGGGCTGCGGCGAGTTCCTCGCAATAGGCGTGGACTTTGGCGGCATCGGCGTCGCTGCGGATGATGGGGAGGATCACCACATGGCTGGGGGCGAGGCGGGGTGGCATGATCATGCCGTCGTCATCGCCGTGGGTCATGATCATGCCGCCGATCAGGCGCGTGGAGACGCCCCACGAGGTGGTCCAAGCATGTACGCGCTCGCCGGCGCGGGATTGGAACATGATTTCGGAGGCCCTGGCGAAATTCTGGCCGAGGAAGTGACTGGTGCCGGCCTGCAGGGCCTTGCGATCCTGCATCATGGCCTCGATTGAGAAGGTGTGGTCGGCGCCGGGAAAGCGTTCATTGGCGGTTTTCTCGCCGGTCAGGACGGGCATGGCCATGTAGTCCTGGGCGAAGCGCTGATAGACGTCGAGCATTTTGAGGGTTTCCTCCCAGGCTTCCTCACGCGTTTCGTGGGCGGTGTGGCCTTCCTGCCAGAGAAATTCGGTGGTGCGGAGGAAGAGGCGCGTGCGCATTTCCCAGCGTACGACATTGGCCCATTGGTTGATCAGCAGGGGCAGGTCGCGGTAGCTCTGGACCCACTTGGCGAACATGGCGCCGATGATGGTTTCCGAGGTGGGGCGCACGACGAGGGGTTCCTCCAGTTCCCCGGTGGGGATCAGTTTGCCGTCGGGACCGGCTTCGAGGCGGTGGTGGGTGACCACGGCGCATTCCTTGGCGAAGCCCTCGACGTGCGTGGCCTCTTTTTGGAGAAAGCTCAAGGGGATGAAAAGCGGGAAGTAGGCGTTGACGTGGCCGGTGTCCTTGAACATGCGGTCGAGCACGGTGCGGATATTTTCCCAGAGGGCATAGCCCCAAGGTTTGATCACCATGCAGCCACGCACGGGGCTATTTTCCGCGAGCTCGGCGGCGCGGACGACCTGCTGGTACCACTCGGGGTAGTCCTCGGCGCGGGTCGGCGTGATGGCGGTTTTGTTGTCTTTGGCCATGGCGGGGGCCAAGCTAGGTTGCGCGGGCCGGTGAGTCAAGCGAGGAAGGTGTCGAACAAGGAATGTTGAACGGCGAAGGTCGGGGGATCCATTGAGATTCTGCGGTTCCTTGTTCGCTATTCGAGATTGCCTCGTATTGTCTAGTAGTATAGTATGGTACTAGTATGCAATTTGCCGCGGGGGCGGCGAGGGGGGGATGCGATGTGGCGATGGATCAAGGGGCTTGGGGTGGGGATGGTGTTCGGGTGTGCGGGGGCGCTGGCGGCGCCCATTCATGTGACCTATCTCTGGCACATGCACCAGCCGGTGTATTATCCCTACGAGACCGCCAACCAGACGGACGCCAACAATCGCTATGCCTTCAGCATCCGGGGCACGCACGACGAGCGTGCGGGAAATTATACGACCTGGCCCAAGGAGTCGGTCGAGCAGGCGGTGGGGCGGGCCGGGCTGGAGCATGCAGGCGCGCAGTGCAGCTTTTCGGGGTCGCTGGGCGAGAACCTGAACAACCTCTGGGGTGACAGCACGACGGCGGGCTGGGACGACGCCTACGACTACGCGCGCAACACGATCCGGACGTCGCTCAACAATCCGCGCCTCGACATGGTGGGGATCGCGTATCACCACAGCCTGATGCCGCTGACCTGCAAGGAGTCGATGCGGATGCAGGTCCGGCTGCACAAGGAAATTTACAAAGAGCTGTGGAACACGACGGAGTACTCCAAGGGCTTCTGGCCACCCGAGTGTGCGTTCGCAGAGTGGATGATTCCCGCGCTGGTTGAGGAGGGGTTGGAGTGGGTGCTGGTGGACAACGGGCATTTTGACAGGGCATGCAAGAATTACCCGTGGGTGTCGGCGACGTCGGTGCGGCCAAATCCGGCGGATCAGCTCAACCCGGATCCGGCGACGATCGGCAGCGCGTGGGTGCAGCTCAACAACGTATGGGCGCCATCCAAGGTGTCGGCGCCGTGGGGGTACCAGCCGCATCACGCGAAATACGTGAATCCCTGGACGGGCGTGGAGCAAAAGATTCTGGCGGTGCCCTGCGGGCGGTACGAGGGGAATGAGAACGGGCGTGGCGGGTATGGGGCGTTCAAGCCGGAAAACGTATGGGGCAGCCAGATCGGGAACAACAACAACGCGGCGCGGCCGATGCTCATGGTTTGCCACAGCGATGGGGATAATTTTGGCCTGAAAAATTCGGATGCATGGCATGGGCAACACGGAAATTTTTTAAACATGTGCCTGTCCAATCCTGATTTTGAGAGCACGTCGGTGCAGGATTATGTGCAGATGTATCCGACGCCGAGCAACGACGTGATACACATTGAGCCGGGCTCGTGGGTGGGGATTGATGGTGGGACGCCGTTCTTCGACAAGTGGCGCGAGAGCAACGCGGGGTTTCGCGGCGATCCCAACGAGCACCCGGACTTTTGGTCGTGGTCCGTGATCGTGGCGGCGCAGAATCGCGTGCTGCACGCCGACCGGCTCGAAGGCAGCTACAGCATGAACGACGTGCAGTGGGGCATTGGGGGGGACACGGCCAAGGCGTGGCATTTCTATTTGCAAGGGGAGACGAGTTGTCACTGGTACTGGGACTATGACCGTGACAACCCGTGGGACGGCAACGCCACGCGGGCCTGCAACCTGGCCGTGGCGGAGGCGAACAAGGTGCTGGGGCGTCACGCGGGGATCGATATGCAGCCGCCGAGCATTTTTCCGCCGCAGCGCAGCATCTACAACCCGGGCGGGTTTCTTTACAACGAGCCGACGCCGCAACCCTCGGATTTTCTGGTGTGGTCCTTCGTGGACGATGTGAGCGGGCTGGCGGCGGTGCGGCTCTACTGGCGCACGGATTTGGATAATCAAAATCCGATCGGCGAAAACGACAACGAGGTCTATGCGGCGAATCCGGCGAAAGTCAGCACATGGACTGTGGGGGCGATGACGAACCAGTGGTATCCGGTCAACCGCGGGCCGCAGGTGCCGGCGCCGGCGCACCGCGCGCAACTGTGGTCGGCCTGGATTTTGGGGCTGAACAACGTGCTGGCCGATTACTATGTGGAAGCGGTCGATTCGGCGGGCAACACCAACCGCAGTGATATCATGCATGTGTATGTGGGGCAGAGCGTGGCCGAGCCGACGGTGACGTTTGCGCCCGCGCCGCTGGAGATGTGCGACCTGTTGACGATTCGCTACAACCCGGCGGGGCGTCCGCTGCAGGGGGTGTCGCCGGTGAAGGTGCAGCTTGATTGGGAGCCGAGCGTGTCGCCGCCGGTGGCACCCGACATGACGGCGGACGGCGCGGCGTGGGCCTACACGACGGCGATTCCGGCGGGGCAGACGAATGTGGTGGTGTATTTCCACAACGGTGCTGGGACGGTGGACAACAACAGCAACGCATCCTGGCGGGTGGCGATCGGGGCCTGCTCGACGGGGCCGGGGGCGGAGGCGGCGTTCGAGCCGCCCGCACCGAGCGGCTGTGATGACGTGACGATTTCCTACAGCCCGAATTTTGGACCGCTGAAGGATGCGACGAATTTATATATACATGTTGGGCATAATGGCTGGCAGGGGGTCTTGCTGCCGAATCCGCTGATGGCGTTCGATGGCACGGGAACTTGGCGCTATGTCTATAGCGTGCCGGCAGGGACGCATGTGATCGATTGTGTTTTCAACAACGGGACGGGGCAGTGGGACAACAACCAAGGAAACGATTTTCACGTGACGGTCACGGGGTGCGCCACGCCGGCGGTGGTTGTGTCGGCAGTGGAGGGGGCGCCGGGCGTGGGGGACGATCCGCCGGGGCAGAACGCGGCGGGCGAGCGCGTGGAATTCGCGACCAACGGGAATGCAGCGGTGACGTTGTTCCAGGGCGGATTCGGTTCATTTGGCGCGGTGTATGTTAATTTTGACGCCACCAATTTTTATGTTGGTGCGACGGGCGTGGACATGGTGGGTAGCAACAATGCGGCGATTTTATTTCTGAGCATCGGGTCGCTGGCGGACAACGCCTTCAACCTGTGGGCCAAGGAAGGCAAGCCGCAGGCCTTGGATCATCTGCACAATGTGTGGTTCAACAATCCGGCACCGGATATTGGGATTGTGCTGGGGGATGAGTTTGGGGATGGGCAATATCCGGACTTCAATCTCGGCAGCGGGTACAACATGGGGCAGGGGGTGTATTACCTCTCGGCGAGCTCGTTTGTGGCGGTGGCTGGGGCGCGGCTGGCGCAGTTTGATGGCACGGCAACGAATGCCACGGTGAATGCGGATGACGACGGCAACCGATTGACCGACCGGTGGGAATGCGCCATTCCGTTTACGAGTTTGGGTGCGACGGGGATTATGGGGATTGGATCGTGCCACCTGGCGGGCTTGTTCGTGAGCGACGGGACGAACGGGGTGGATCGGTATATTCCCGGCAACGTGCTGGGGACTGCGGCGCCGGTGACGAATGGGAATTATGGATTTGCGTTCGTCACGATGACGCCGATGGCGGTGGTGGTGCCGGGGCAGGATACGGATGGGGATGGGCTACCGGATGTGTGGGAGCAGGCGCATTTTGGGTCACCCACGGGAGCGGGGCGCGACGCGGATCCCGATGGCGACGGGTGCAATAACTATTCGGAGCTGCGGCTGGGGACGCAGCCGACCAACGAAAATTCGCGCCTGGTGCTGACCGATATTGTGCACACGGGGGCGGTATCGCGCGTGGTGTGGCACAGCGTGGGCGGGCGGGTCTACGAGGTGCAGGTGAGTGAGGACCTGCTGCAGGGTTTTAACAGCATGACCAATGTGGCGGAAGACGATGTGGGGGCGGGGGCGGAGTCGACGGAGAGCATTGACGATGCGGCGTGGACTGGGACGAACCGGTTCCGGGCGTATCGGGTCAAGCTGGTGGAGTGACGGGGGCGGAAGGCAGCCATCCGCGTCGGCGGCATGACTTACGATCCCCAAACGTCACGCCTGACCGGACGGCGAACCCGGCGCGGGGGCGCCGTACGGTGCAGGCGAGTGTTGGGCTCCGATATTTTCTTCAAATTCGAGACTCGTGCCGCATTTCAACGATGAACGTTAGCCCGCTTGTTGCACGAGCGTTTCGGCGCGCTGCTACGCAGCTTGCTCAAGGTTAACCCGCATGTTGCACGAGTACTCGTGCAACATCCGGGTTAGCATGCAAATGTTCTGCGCACGCGCGCAGTTACACTGTCGTGATCGTTACTTGCGTTTGAGCCCATCACGCCAGGAAATCGCTTCCAGTTCGACGCGAACAGCGTCCATTACTGGCACCACCGGCCGGGCTTCGAATACAAAGGCCGGAAAGGTCGAGCATACCTTGTGCACGGTCAACGGATCGTCGCATTCCACCAACATATGTCCGCCCCAATCGCCTACCCGCACAACAAAGAACTCGATCTGAAAATTGCCTGGAGCCTCCCATTGCGTAAAAACCTCCAATATTCGCTTCTGCGCATTTTCGTATTCGGCAGCAGACCCTTGCGAACGCTCAAACCAGCTGATCATGTATTTCATCGGTATACTCCTTTCCTGCGTTGACCTCATCGGATTGCCGCCAGAATTGATAGCACAATGGAGGATGATTCTTCAAATTTTCCTCTTTGAAACGGAAACCAGCAGGCCACAAGCCTGCGGGATTGTGTTTGGGGGTGGGGGGCGGTATTGTCGCAGGCCAGATGACGAGTGCCGGGCGAATATTTGAGTTGGTCAAGCGTGACTCCCGGACGGGGGCGCGGCTGGGGGTGGTGCATACGGCGCATGGGGACGTGGCGACGCCGGCCTTCATGCCGGTGGGGACGCAGGGCACGGTCAAGGCGATGTCGCCGCAGGAGTTGACGGAGCTGGGGGTGGAGATCCTGCTGGGCAACACGTATCACCTGAACATCAGGCCGGGGCTGGAGGTGATCGAGGCGAGTGGGGGGTTGCATCGCTTCATGGGGTGGTCGGGGCCGATTTTGACGGACAGCGGCGGGTTTCAGGTGTTCAGTCTTGCAAAACTGCGCACGATTACGGCGACGGGGGTGGAGTTTCAGTCGCATCTCGATGGCACGAAGATCTTTTTGGGGCCAGTCGAGGCGATGCACATTCAGAAGGTGCTGGGGTCCGATATTGCCATGGCGTTCGACGAATGCGCGCCGCATCCCTGCGACCGGGAATCCGCTTGCCAAGCGGTGGAGCGCACCCTAGCATGGGCGGCTGTTTGTCGGGAGCAACCGCGGGCTGCGGGACAGTGGGTATTCGGGATTGTGCAGGGCGGGGAGCATGCCGATTTGCGCGAGCGTTGCGCCGCCGGGCTGGTGGCGCTGGGATTCGATGGGTACGCGATCGGCGGGGTGAGCGTGGGCGAGCCGGAGGATGTGCTGCTGGCGGGCGTTGAGCATGGCGTGCGGGGGTTGCCGGCGGACCGGCCGCGGTACCTGATGGGGGTTGGCAAGGTCAACCAGATCTTCGAAGCGGTGGCGCGAGGCGTGGACATGTTCGATTGCGTGATGCCCACGCGCTTCGCGCGCAACGGCACGGCGTTCACCCGGCGCGGCAGTTATCCGGTGAAGGCGGGCGAATACCGGCTGGATCAGAATCCGGTGGAGCCGGGATGCGCGTGTTATACATGCCGGAAATTTTCGCGGGCGTATGTGCGCCATATGTTGAATGTGAACGAGATCCTGGGGGTCAGGTTGCTGACCCTGCATAATCTGCACTTTTATATGGAATTGATGCGGGCCATGCGGGGCGCGCTGCGGGAGGACCGGTTCGTCGAGTTCAAGGCGGAGTTCCTTGCGCAGCATGCCTCCGAGGGGATGCACGCAGGGAGAGCGGTATGAAGGATTGGATGACATTGCTGGCGAACGTGAGGACCGGGGTCTGCGACCCCGGCGACAGGGGGTGTTTATGATGGATGCGATGATGTTGCTGGCGATGGCGCCGCCGGCCGCCGAGGGTGGCGGCCAGGGGAGCATGTTGCAGGCGCTGATGCCGATGATGATCATCGGCGCGATTTTCTATTTCATGCTGCTGCGGCCGCAGCAGCGCAAGGAAAAGGAACGCAAGCTGTTGATCACGAACATCAAATCCGGCGAGCGGATTTTGTTTGCCGGCGGGCTGCTGGGCACGGTCACAAACGTGAAGGATCAGACCTTTGTCGTTAAAATCGCCGAAAACGTGAAGATTGAAATTGCGCGTGGCGCGGTGAGCCGGGTGATCGACAAGGACGAAAAGATTGGCGACGAGACGCCGGTTTGAACGCAGGGATTTCTCGCGGAGACGCGGAGTGCGCGGAGAGATTGAAGAAGAGAGGGCGGCGGGAGCATGCAGGATAAACACGCGATTTGGAAGTGGTTGGTGCTGGTGGCGGCGGTGGCGTTTTCGCTTGTGATCGTGCTGCCGACCCAGGACAAGGTCAAGTTCGGCATCGACATCAAGGGCGGCACGAGCATGACCGTGGAACTGGACGCGGATGAAGTCCGCCGCACGGTGCAGGACCAAAAGCCAGGGGCCAGCGAGGCCGAGATTCAGGCGGCCGTGGACAACGTCCTGCGCGGGGCGCAGGACCGGGCGTTGGAAGTGATTCGCAACCGCGTGGATTTTTCGGGCACCCAGGAGCCGGTGATCTACCCGACCAAGGGCAATCGCATTGTCGTGCAGCTTCCGGGCGCGAACGCCGCGCAGATTGCCGAGACCGAGGAGAACATCAAGCGCGCGGCGTATCTGCAATTCCGCGTCGTGCACAAGGATAACGAGCGCCTGGCGCGGGCCTTGCTGGACAAGCAGCTGGTGCCCGAGGGCTTTCGCCTGGAGCAGACGGCGACGGGCGGGTTTTACGCGCGCGACGAGGCCTTCAAGGACGAGAACCGGACGCAGGCCTACCGTGACCGCCTCGGGCGGTTCAATGTGCCCGACGCGGCGCACGAGTTTTTGCTTGAGGAGCGGATGATCGACGGGCGGACGGTGTACCAGCCCTATTTCGTGAACCGGTTTCCGGAATTGACCGGGGAGTATCTGGAAGATGCGTCCGTGGACGTGGGCCAGATGAACGAATCGATGGTGCTGTTGCGATTCGACGCCAAGGGCGCCAAGAAGTTCGCGCAGGTCACGGAGGATCTGCATCCCGGCGGCGCGCGCAACCCGAATCCCCAGGACCATCGCCAGCTAGCGATCGTGCTGGACGGGCGGCTCTATTCGGCGCCAAACATTCAAGAGGCGATATACGGCGGGCGGGCCCAGATCACGGGGCGGTTTACGTTTGAAGATGCGCAACTGCTGGCCAACATTCTGCGCGCCGGGGCGCTGCCCGCGCCGGTGAAGATCGTCGAGAAGCGGATGGTTTCGCCCAGTCTGGGAAAAGATGCCATCGAGAGCAGCGTGCGCGCGGCGTTGTACGGGGCCGTGCTGGTGGCGATTTTCATGGGGGGTTATTACCTGATTGCCGGCATGGTGGCCAACATCGCGCTGGTGCTGATGGTGGTGCTGATGCCGCTGGGCATGGTGATGGCGGCGGGATTCATGGGGATCTTTGCACGGGATGCGGGGAGCGGCGGGCCGATTCAGTTGCCCGTGCTGACGTTGCCCGGGATTGCGGGGCTGGCGCTGACGATTGGCATGGCGGTGGATGCCAACGTGCTGATTTTCGAGCGCATCC
>CAMFEP010000032.1 GCA_945949405.1 Kiritimatiellales bacterium | reverse complement strand
GGTGTACTACGGCGAGGGGCGCGATGCGTATGACGTGCGCGGGCGGGTGGCGCACGAGAGCGTGTTCAACACCAACGACGGCGCGTACCGGTGCCCGAATTCGCAGCAGGGATATTCGCCTTTCACCACGTGGACGCGCGGGCTGGCGTGGATCATGTGCGGGTACGCGGAGGAACTGCCCTTCATTGCGGGGCTGCCGGAGGCGGAATTTGCGGCGCACGGCGGCAAGCGCGCGGTGCTGGCGTGGATGCTCAAGGCGGCGACGGCCAGCTGTGATTTTTATATTGCGCACACGCCGGTGGATGGGGTGCCGTACTGGGACACGGGCGCGCCGAATCTGCACAAGCTGGGCGATTATCTGGGGCGGCCGGCGGATCCGTTCAATGCGCACGAGCCGGTAGACAGTTCGGCGGCGGCGATCGCGGCGCAGGGGCTGTTGCGGCTGGGGGCGTATTTGCGGACAGAGGGAGCGGAGGGCTCTCGCGGAGGCGCGGAGGGCGCGGAGAGACGGGCGGCGGGGGAGCGGTACTGGCAGGCGGGGCTGACGGTGCTGGATCGGATTTTGGGCGAGCCGTACATCAGCACGGCGCCGGCGCACCAAGGGTTGATTTTGCATGCGGTGTATCACCGGCCCAACGGGTGGGATCGCATTCCGCAGGGGCAGCATGTTCCGGCGGGGGAATCGTGCATGTGGGGCGACTACCACGCGCGGGAGGCGGCGTTGTATGTGCAGCGGGTGGCGGAGGGGAAGCCGGAGTTGAAGTTTTACTTGTGAGGATGCAGGGCGGCCAGGCGGCCGCCCCTCCCGCATGGAGCATGTATGATTATTGCGGATTTGAAAGAGATCAAGGGGCGGACGTACCCGGCACGGCGGCGGACGCAGAATCTCGTGGGCGGGCTGTCGCCGATTCAGGCGAAAAATTTTGCAATTGGGTATGTGACGCTGGAGCCGCGCGGTGGGCAGGTGCCGTGGCACAACCAGGAGCAGGAGGAAGTTTACTTCGTGCTCGAGGGGCGCGGGGAGATGTGCCTGGGAGAGGAGCGGCGCGAGGTGCAGGGCGGGCAGGCGGTGTACATTCCGCCGGGGGTGTTTCACCAGATGACCAACCTGGGGGATACGCCGTTGCTGATGATGTATTGCTACGGGCCGGCGGGAGACGTGGCGCACTGGAAGCAGGAATTGAGCGGCACCTTGCCCAAGGCGGGGGTGGATGTGCCTGGGCTGCCGGCGGGGGCGCAAGCACAGTGTACGGAGAAGCCGAAAGATGAGTGATTTAAGGGGGCGTTGCTTGCGTCGTCCGGAACTTTTGACGAACAGGGCTTCGCAAGCGAAGCCCCTACAAGAAGGATAAGACAGATGGGTACCATACACCGGGTCGGGATTATCATGAACGGCGTCACGGGGCGCATGGGGAAGAACCAGCATCTTTTGCGGTCGATCGTGCCGATCATCAAGCAGGGGGGGGTAAAGATCAGCGCGACGGAGACGATCATGCCGGATCCGGTGCTGGTGGGGCGCAATGCGGAGAAGCTGGCCGAGCTGGCGAAGGAATCGGGGATTTCCAAATTTTCGACGGACGTGGATGCGCTGCTCGCCGATCCGCAATACACGGTCTACTTCGATGCGCAGACGACCGACCGGCGCGTGGAGGCCGTGATGAAGGCGATTGCGGCGGGCAAGCACATCTATTGTGAGAAGCCGCCGGCGACGAACACGGAAGAGGCGCTGGGGCTGTATCGCGCGGCCAAGGCGGCGGGGGTCAAGAACGGCGTGGTGCAGGACAAGCTGTGGCTGCCGGGGCTGCTCAAATTGCAGGCGCTGCGCGACCAGGGATTTTTCGGGCGGATTTTGTCGGTGCGCGGGGAGTTTGGGTATTGGGTGTTTGAGGGTGACCGCAAGCCGGCGCAGCGGCCCTCGTGGAATTACCGCAAGGAGGATGGCGGCGGGATCATCATCGACATGCTGTGCCACTGGCGCTACGTGCTCGACAATTGTTTTGGCGAGGTCAAGGCCGTGTCGTGCCTTGGGGCCACGCATATTCCGAAGCGCTGGGACGAAAAGGGGAAGCCCTACGCGTGCACGGCGGACGATGCGGCGTATGCCACGTTCGCACTCGCGGGCGGCATCGTGGCGCACTTCAACTCGGCCTGGACGGTGCGCGTGCGGCGGGATGATTTATTGACGATGCAGGTGGACGGCACGGAAGGCAGCGCCATCGCGGGGCTGCGCAAGTGCTGGACGCAGTCATACGACAAGACGCCGCGACCCACGTGGAATCCGGACGTGGACAGCCCGTTGAATTTTTACAGCGACTGGGATGAAGTGCCCGGGGGCGATTATGACAATGCGTTCAAGATTCAGTGGGAGATGTACTTGAAGCACATCGTCAAAGACGAGCCGTTCCGCTGGTCGTTGCTGGAAGGTGCGAAGGGCGTGCAACTGGCGGACCTGGGGATTGCGTCCTGGCAGAAGCGCGCGTGGGTGGATGTGCCGGCGCTGAAGGTGTGAGGGGAAGACGGGGAAATCTCCCGCAGAGGCGCAGAGGGACGCGGCGTCGCGGAGCTCCGCCCTCCCCATTCTGCTAGGGAAGGGTTGAGATTGCGAGACCATCTGAATGGCGATTTTGGAGAATGTGGCATGAAGCGTGTGGCGTTGATTACGGGGGGTGGGCGGGGGATTGGATTTGGGGTGGCGCAGGCGCTGGCGGCGGAGGGATTCGATCTGGTGTTCAGTGGCGTGCGGCCGGCGGAGCAGGTGCAGGAGGCGATTGGCGCGTTGCGGGCCAGGGGCGGTGAGGTCTTGTATTGCCAGGCGGACGTGAGCGACCGGGACGCGCGGCGGCGGATGATCGATGCGGTGCGTGAAAAGTTTGGGCGGCTGCATGTGCTTGTCAACAACGCGGGGATCGCGCCGCCGGTGCGGGCGGATTTGCTTGATGCGAGCGAGGAGAGTTACGAGCAGGTCATGCGCACGAATTTGCAGGGGCCGTATTTTCTGACGCAACTGGCGGCGCGCTGGCTGGTGGCGCAGAAAAAGGCGGATGCCGCTTTTCGCGGGTGCATTATCAATGTGTCCTCCGTGTCGGCGACGATGGCGTCGGTGAACCGGGGCGAGTATTGCATTTCCAAGGCGGGTGTGAGCATGGCCACGCAGCTCTGGGCGGTGCGGTTGGGAGAGTTCGATCTTCCGGTTTATGAGGTGCGGCCGGGCGTGACCAGGACGGACATGACGGCGGGCGTGACTGAAAAGTATGACAAGCTGATTGCGCAGGGGTTGCTGGTGCAGGCGCGTTGGGGTGTGCCGGAGGACGTGGGCAAGGCGGTGGTGATGCTGGCACGGGGGGATCTGCCGTACTCGACGGGGCAGGTCATCATGGTTGACGGCGGGCTGACGGTGCCGCGGTTGTAGGCGATGGTGGAAGCCCATCAAGGACGCGATGTGCGTTTGGTGTGAAACGGGCAGGCGATTTTGCCGCATCCGCGTCGTTGCATGAATTGGCGCGTACAAGGAGTACAGCGCCAACTCATGCGCCTAGCGGCTACGGCAAACTAGCCAGCCCGTTTCGCATCCCTCCCTGCGGTCGGGCAGCCAAACGCACATCGCACTTGCCATTGCCCCTTCGCAGACTTGGGGCAATTTCGGACGTCACTCCGCGGCTTTGACGACGGTGCCGGGTTCGGGGGCGGGCTCGCCTTCGAGGACGTCGCAGTAGGAGACCTTTTCGAGGGCCTTGGCGACCTTGATCTTGCCGATGACTTCGCCTTCTTCCTTGCCCAACAGTTCGCCGGTGCTGGGGTCCATCAGGTCTTCGCCCTCGGTGGCCATGACCAGTTCCTGGCCGACTTCGATGTTAAATTCTGTGCCGCGGTTGATGATGATTTTGCCATCACCGCCGACCTTGACCACGTTACCTTCAAAGGGAATTTCTTCCATTTTCTTGGCGATCACGGCGGCGGCCTGATTGATGCAATCCTGGGCGGCCTGGCCGAGCGGGGTCTTTTTGAAACCGCCGAGATCGGTGCTGACGCCGGCCACGTTGATGCCGACGTCGAGGCCCGTGCCGCCGGCCTTGCCGACGACGCGTTCCTTCGCGACCATTTCGCTGGTGGTGGTGTCGATCAGCTTCACGATGATGGTGACCTGGGCTTCCTTCTTGCTGCCGCCGAGGCGGATGCCCTTGATGCTGATGCCCGCGTTGCCGCCGGACTGTCCATCATCCACCTCGGTCACCTCGCCCGTGGCGAGATAGCGCGCCGAGCGGATTTTGCCGGTTTGGGCGACATCCTTGGCCTTGGCGGTGCGACCGCTGGCGGCGAGGTCCTGTTCGGCAATCACGTCGGTGAGCTTTTCGCGTTCGACGATGACGAAGCGTCCGGTATCGTAGAGGGCCGACTCGAGCATGACGGTGAGATTGTTGCCGATTTCCCAGCTACCGGACCAGCCGGATTCATTGCCGAAATCCTTGCAGCCGATGGCGTGCTTGAGTCCCTTGTACTCGCCGAGGTTCATCTGGGCGTTGCCATCCGTGGTGGTGGTGGTGGCCTTGCCCCACAAGGCAAAGCTGTTTGTCGCGCCCGCGGTTGCCAGAACTGCCAACATCGCCATGATCGCCCGTTTGTTCACTCGTATGCTCCTTCGTGTGGAATGGTTATCGAATGCTGACGGGGTGGAGTATACGCGCTGGCGGTTGCGGCGCAACGGGGAAAACGGAGGACTGTCCCCTCACCCCGGCCCTCTCCCCGCCTCGGCGGGCAAGCCCCGAGGGGAGAGGGAGCGGCGCACTCCGGCAGCGCTTCTCGTGCCTGCGCGGCGGGCAAGTGCACACTGGAATGGAGGAAGACCGCGTCCGGAGGCCGCGGTCCACCTCGGATCGCGCAGGACGCGCGACACTACACTGGCCCGGGCATGCAACGCGGAAAAAGAATGTGCAATTGGCGGGGAAATCGGGCATCGTCAGCGGCCTTCACCATGACACAGGAAAACAACGAATACCGGCAGCAGCGATTGGCGCATCTGGAGGCGTTGCGGGGGCTGGGGTATGCGCCGTTCGGGGCGGCGTTTGCGCGCAGCGGGACGTTGTCGGCGATTCGGGCGGGATTTCAGGAAGAGAAGGCGGTCACGGCGGCCGGGCGGCTGACGACGATCCGTGACATGGGCAAGAGCATTTTTGCGGACCTTCATGACGGCACGGACCGGTTTCAGATTTACATGCAGAAGTCCGCGCTGGGCGATGCGGCGTTTGAGGCATTCAAGCTGCTTGATCTGGGGGATCACATCGGCGTGGCGGGGAAGCTCTTCACGACGCGCATGGGCGAGCACACGCTCAAGGTCGAGCGTTGGGAGATGCTGTCCAAGGCGTTACTGCCGCCGCCGGAAAAGTTTCATGGCTTGCAGGATGTGGAGATCCGTTACCGGCAGCGTTATCTCGATCTCGTGTCCAATCACGCGGTGCGGAAGCTGTTTGACCAGCGCATCCGTTGCATCGACACGATCCGGCGGTTTCTGCGCGAACGCGGTTTCGCCGAGGTCGAGACCCCGATGATCCAGGCGCAGGCGGGCGGGGCGGCGGCCAAGCCGTTCGTGACGCACTACGATGCGCTCGCGCAGTCCATGTCACTGCGCATTGCGCCTGAGCTCTATCTCAAGCAACTGCTTGTGGGCGGGTTCGACAAGGTGTTCGAGTTGAACCGGTGCTTTCGCAACGAGGGGTTGTCGCGCACGCACAATCCCGAATTCACGATGCTCGAGATTTACGAGGCCTACACGGATTTGCGCGGCATGCAGCAGCTCATCCAGGATTTGATCACCACCGCGGCGCGCGAGGTGTTCGGGACGCTGACGGTGGGCGAGGGGGAGCGCGCGATCGATTTCACGACGCCGTGGCGGGAAGTGGCGTATCGCGAATTGATCATCGCGCGCATGGGTGCCGATTGGTACGGGCTGCCGCTGGGCGAAGCGCAGAAGCGCGCGGATGCGGCAGGGCTGCACATTGATCCGCACTGGGACATGCTGATGGTCACGCACGAGGTTTATGAGAAGCTGATTGAGAAGACACTGATCCAGCCGACCTTTGTGACGCGGTTGCCGGCGGCGCTGATTCCGTTGGCCAAGACTTGTCCGGACGATGTGGCGTGCGCGGATGTGTTCGAGCTGGTGATTGGCGGCACGGAGGTGGCGCCGGCCTACTCGGAGCTCAACGATCCGCTGGAGCAGCGGCGCCGGCTGCTGGAGCAATCTGGCGGCGATGCGTCCAAGCTCGACGAGGGCTTTTTGACGGCGCTGGAACACGGCATGCCGCCAGCGGGGGGCATGGGCGTGGGGATCGACCGGCTGGTGATGTTGTTATCCGGGTCGGAGACGTTGCGCGATGTGATTTTGTTTCCGCAGCTTCGGCAGAAGTAAAAGCAGAAAACCGCGAATGAACGCGAATGAACGCGAATGGACGCGAATAGGAATAGAACCGTCTTCATTCGCGTAAATTCGCGTGCATTCGCGGTTTCCTTTTAGGTTAGACGATGCTTCCCTTTTCACTGTATCTGGCGTTGAAATATTTGCGGCCGCAGCGGTCGTTTGTATCGGTGGTGACGCTAATTTCGGTGGTGGGCGTGCTGCTGGGGGTGGCGATTCTGCTGATCGTGCTGTCGGTGATGACCGGCTTCGACGACATGTGGCGCACGAAGATACTTTCCTTCAAGCCGCACCTGACGATCACGGCGCCGGGCGGGGTGATCGAGGATGAGGAGGAGATTTGCGCGCGCATCGCGGCGGTGCCGGGGGTGACGGGGGTGTCGGGGGCGATCGAGACGCGCGTGCTGATGCAGGTGTCGGGGCGCACGGCGGCGCCGGTGGTGGTGGGGCTTGATCCGGCGCGCGCGGCGAGTGTGACGCAGATTCCGGCGCACATGCGTGGCGGTGTGTTTTCGCTCGAGGACCGCGATGCCGTTCTGGGCGGCGACCTGGCGATGGGCATGCGCGCGGAGGTGGGGGATACGCTGCTGGCTTACTCGCCGCTCAACGTACTCAATCCCGACGAGTTGTATCTGCCCGAGGAGCTGCATCTGGCGGGCGTTTTTGACATGGGCATGCGCGATTTTGACGGCGGGTTTTTGCTGACGTCGCTGGACGTGGCGCGCGATCTGGTGGGCCTCGATTCCGGGGCGCATGCGGTGTACGTGATGACCGAGGACGCCTTCCGGTTTGAGGAGTTCGCGGGGCGGATTCAAGCGGCGATCGGGCCGCATTATCTCGTGCGCACATGGACGGAAGTCGACAGCGTGCTGTTCGATGCCTTGAGCCATGAGAAGACGATGATGTTCCTGCTGCTCGTATTCATTACGATCGTGGCGATTTTCTGCGTGACCAACACGCTGATTGTGATCACGGTGCAGAAGACCAATGAAATCGGGCTGCTCAAGGCGCTGGGATTTCCCTCGGGGCGGATCATGGCGGTCTTCATGTGGCATGGATGGATCCAGTGTTTATTTGGCACGCTGCTGGGCATCGGGGCGGGGCTGCTGGTGCTGCACAACCTGGCGAATCTTGTGGCCCTATTGGGGCGCATGAACATCGAGGTGTTCCCCAAGGCGATCTATGGCTTGAGCGAGATTCCCTGGAGCACGTCGCCGCGCGAGATCATCCAGATCGCCTTGTTCGTGCAGGTGTTCTGCACCTTGTCGAGCGTGCTGCCTGCGTACCGGGCGGCGCGGATGGATCCGGTGCAGGCGCTGAGAAACGATTGAAGATTGAAAATTGCAGATTGAAGATTTGGCGGCGGGGAAGACTGGAAGCGTGGGTGAAGGATTTAGGGCATGATTCTGACCGCTGAAAATATTCATAAGAGCTACCGCATGGGGCATGCGGAGCTGCGGATTTTGCGCGGGGCGGGGCTGGCGGTGGGGGATGGGGAATCTTTGGCGGTGATCGGGATGAGCGGTGCGGGGAAGAGTACGCTGCTGCACATTCTTGGTGGGCTGGACCGGCCGCAGCAGGGGCGCGTGATGCTGGGCGAGGATGACGTGTACGCGATCAGCAGCCGGCGGCAGACGCGGATGCGCGCCACGCAAGTCGGTTTTGTTTTTCAGTCATACCATCTGTTGCCCGAGATGGACGTGCTTGAAAATGTGATGTTGCCCGGCATGGCGTTGAGGCATTGGGACGGCAAGACGTTGCGGGAGCGGGGGCGGGAATTATTGCAGGCGGTGGGGCTTGCCGAGCGGCAGGGGCATCGCCCGGTGGAATTATCGGGCGGCGAGCAGCAGCGCGTGGCGCTGGCGCGGGCGCTGATGAATCATCCGCGGCTGGTGCTGGCAGATGAGCCGACGGGAAATCTGGATGAGGAGACGGGGCGGCAGGTGTTGGATTATCTTTTTTCGCTGACGCGCAAGGAAGGCCACGCGATGGTGCTGGTGACGCATGACCGGCGCACGGCGGCGCGGTGTGACCGGGTGATGAAGTTGCAGGATGGGCTGCTCGTGCCGGCGTAAGCGGCGGTCATTGGGCAGCGGTCGTTGGCTTTGCAATGCAGCCGCAGTTCGAAAGCGGTGTGCGTTTGGTGCGAATCTGGAACGGCATCTTCGGCCCACCCGGGCTCTTTTCCGAGGTGGCGCGGACCGGAGTCCAGCGCCACCTCGGAAAAGAACCCGCTTGGGCCAAATCTGCCATTCCATATTCGCATCCCGGCCTTGCGGCCGGGCAGCCAAACGCACACCGCGTTTGCCATCGCCCGTCGCGGACTCGGGCGATTTCGGAGTGAGGAGTTAGCGGCATTTTGGATGGGGCTCCAAGGCCAAATCACTGATGACCACTAGTCTCGGGGCGGGCCGAAGAGTTTGGCCATGAGATCGCCGTTGGCGAGGGGGCCGAGGGCGCCGGACTGGCAGGCGATTTCGTCGAACGTTTGAACGCCGTCGGGTTGTTGGCCGACGATGCGGATAGAGACGGGGACGGGGGTGCGGGTGTGTTTGCCTAGGGCGAGGGGCACGGGGTGGTCGGGCAGGACGGCGACGTTGACGCCGGGGCCCACGGCGGCGAGCACCGGGCCGACGATGCGGGCATCGAAATCCTCAATGGCCTGTAGTTTCAATTTCAAATTCTGCTCGTGGGACACCTCATCGATGGCTTCGACGTGGATGTAGACGAAGTCGTGGGTCTTTAGGGCCTTGATCGCGGCCTGGGCCTTGCCCTCGTAATTCGTGTCGATGTAGCCGGTGGCGCCGGGGACCTGGATCATCTCCATGCCGAGGCAGCGGCCAAGACCCATGATGACATCCACGGCGGAGATCACGGCGCTGGTTTCGATCCCATATTTATCGCGCAGCTTGCGGATGGCGCCGGCCTTGCCGCCGCTCCAGGGCCAGACGCCGTTGGCCATGGGTTTGCCGGCGGAGGCGAGGGCGCGATTGACGGGGCTGGCTTCGAGGAGGGCGGGCGCTTCGGCGATCAGGCGGCGCAGGAAGGCGGCGGTAATTTCGCCGGAGGGGTCGCTGGCTTTCGGCAGGTGCGCGGCGACGGGGCTGCCCTGGTTGTCGTCGGGTTTTTCGGCTTTGACGCGATCGTTAAATTCGGGACCGGTGAGGATCAGGAGGTTGCGGTAGCTCAGGCCGGTGTGGAAGCGTACGGTGGGGGAGCCGAATTTTTGATTCAGGAGCGCGATGAGTTCATCGGCGGTTGGCTGGGTGGCGTGGCCGCCGGAGAAGTCCTTAAGGATGCCGTCGACGGTGTTGGTGAGGTTGATGCGGAAGGCGTAATCCTGGGGGCCCATGGGGATGCTGCGTCCGGCGGCTTCGAGGGGGCCGCGGCCGCAGAGTTCTTTTGAAAGGTCGCAGCCGAGGACGGACATATTGGCGACGTCGCTGCTGGTGGGGTAGCCCTCGGGGAGGGTGAGGAGGGTGCCGCTGACGCCGTCGCGGGCGATGGAGTCCATGGCGGGGGTTTTGGCGGCCTGGAGCGGGGTTTTGCCGCCGAGGGCGGGGATGGGATCGTCGGCCATGCCGTCGCCGAGGAACACGATGGTTTTGCGGGGGGTCATGCGGCGGCAATCTGCCAGAGGCGGGGGCGGGCGTCAATGCGCCGCGGGGCGGTGCATTGACGCATTGATGATTGCAGATTGAAAATTGAAGATTGGGGGAACCGGCACGGGGGACGTGGGGGCGGGCGAACGCAGCTACATTACACACCACATTGCAGGACCGGAAACCGCAGATTGACGAATAATGAGTTTAGAATGATGAAGGTGCGGGGATTGCCTTCGACATTCTGCGGTTTTCCGTAAAGCAGTTCCGAGACCGGCGGGGACCGCCGGCTCCAATTTCGAACGGGGAAGAAGGGGGATTGGGGGTTTTTGCTTTATGGGGGGGAGGGGGTCCGGTATCTTGGGCGGGTTATGCAGGGAAAGAACAAGATACTGCGGGTGCTATCGGGGATTCAGCCATCGGGTAAGCTGCACCTGGGCAACTACTTCGGGATGATGAAGCCCGCGATCGAGCTACAGGCGACGGGCGAGGCGTTTTACTTCATTGCCAACTACCACGCGCTGACGACGGTGACCGATGCGGTGCAATTGCGAGCGGCCACGCGGGATGTGGCGTTGGATTTTCTGGCGTGCGGGCTTGACCCGGCGCGGGCGGTATTTTTCCGGCAGAGCGACGTACCCGAGGTGACGGAACTGACGTGGCTGTTATCGACGGTAACCCCGATGGGACTGCTCGAGCGCTGTCACTCATATAAGGATAAGACCGCGCGGGGCATTCCGGCGAACCACGCGCTGTTTGCGTATCCCGTGCTGATGGCGAGCGATATTCTGGCATACCAATCCAATCTTGTGCCGGTGGGGCGGGATCAGAAGCAGCATGTCGAGGTGACGCGCGACATTGCGATCAAGTTCAACCACCAGTTTGGGGATATTTTCACCATCCCCGAGCCGGTGATCCGGGAGAACGTGGCGGTGGTGCCGGGGATTGACGGGCAAAAGATGTCCAAGTCGTATGACAATCATCTTGAGCTGTTTGGGACGGAAAAAGACACCAAGGCGCGGGTGATGCGCATTGTCACGGACAGTACGCCGCTCGAGGCGCCGAAGAATCCGGACACCTGCAACGTGTTTGCGCTGTACCGGCTGGTGGCGACGGAGGTGCAGACGCAGGAGATGGCGGGGCGATATCGCGCGGGCGGGTTTGGGTATGGCGATGCGAAGAAGGCGCTCTTTGCGGTGCTGTGGGACTATCTCGCGCCGTTGCGAGCCAAGCGCCAGGAGCTGGAGCGCGACATGGCGGGGGTGGAGGCGATTTTGACCGCGGGCGCGGCGCGGGCGCGGGGTGAGGCGCGGCGGACGTTGGATGCGGCGAGAAAAGCCATGGGGCTGGATTAGAATCAAAAACCGCGAATGAACGCCAATAGACGCGAATTTCGGAGGGGCTGTTGTTTTGATTCGCGTTTATTCGCGTTCATTTGCGGTTTCCGTTTTGCAGTGATGGCACGCTGATGCAGGACGATTACAAAGTTGAGTTGGATGTGTTTGAGGGGCCGCTGGACCTCCTTCTGTACCTGATCAAGAAGGAGGAGGTGGACATTTACAACATCCCCATCGAAAAGATCACGACGTCGTACATGGAATACCTCAACCTGATGCGGTTGCTGGATTTGAATATTGCGGGCGAGTTCATTGTGATGGCGGCGACGCTGATGCTGATCAAGAGCCGCATGCTGTTGCCGGTGGAAGAGCGTCCGGTGTTGGAGGAGGAAGAGGAAGACCCGCGCTGGGAGCTTGTGCGGCAACTGGTGGAATACAAGAAATTCAAGGACGCAGCCAACGTGCTGCAAGAGCGCGAAATCCGGCAGGAAAATATTTTCAACCTGGGGGCGGAGAGCATCGCGGTAGAGGACGACGGCGGGTTGCCGATGCAGGACATCAGTCTTTTTGACCTGATCAGCGCATTCAAGGAAGTTCTCAAGAAAGCCGCGCCCGAAACTTTTGGGGAAATTCATGCCGAGCGGTTTACGGTGTCGGACCGCATCGACGCGATCCTGACCATTTTGAAGACGGAGAAATCCATTGCCTTTCAAAAGCTTTTTGGTGAAATGGCGCCCCGTCACGAGATTGTCTGCACGTTCCTTGCGGTGTTGGAGCTGTTGCGGTTGCGGCAGATCGGGGTCTCGCAGGACGGGCAGTTTGCCGAGATCATGATTTACCGGCTGGTTGAAGAGCAGCCGGCGGCGGTGTAGGAATCAGGAAACCGCGAATGGACGCTAATGGACGCGAATGAAAAGCGGATGCCGAGTTTGAAGGAGCTGCTGGGGGCGATGGTGTTCGCCGCCAACCGGCCGCTCTCCGTGCGCGAGATGCGCAACTGCCTGGCCGAGGTGGCGCAGACGGTGGGCGCGCACACGGCGGTCTTTGGCGAGGTCAAGGATGCCGAGATTCGCGCCGCGTTGAAAGAACTGGCGGGCGATCTGGAAACCCAGCGCCACGGGTTTTTGCTTACGGAGATTTCGAGCGGATACCGCTTGCAGAGTGACGAGTCGTGCGGGACGTGGATCAAGAATCTGCTGAACATCCGCAAGAGCAACCGGCTGTCGCAGCCGAGCCTGGAGACGCTGGCGATTATTGCATGCCGGCAGCCGATCAGCCGGGCCGACATCGAGGGGATTCGGGGTGTAAACGTGGATTCGGTGATCAAGTCCCTGATGGAGGTTCAGCTGGTGCGCATCGTCGGGCGCAGCGAGCTGCCGGGGCGTCCGTTTTTGTTTGGCACGACGCAGGTATTTTTGGAGCACTTTGGGTTGAAGAATCTCGACAGCCTGGGCGATTTGACGGGGATGAAGTTGCAGGCGCGCAAGCCCAATGTGAGCGAGGCGGCGGCGGACGTGGGGAAAGACGTGGTGCAGGCGCCCGCGAGCGAAACGGTTGCGGCGGCGGGCGGCGAGGCGGCCGCCCCTCCCGGGTCAGACATACATTCGGATGGAGCGATCGCCGATGCGCCTGGATGATTTACGCCGACAGATCGACGACCTGGATGTGGCGCTGGCCGACTTGTTGTGCCGGCGGGCGGACATCGTGCGCCAGATCGGCGAGGCCAAGCGCGAGCAGCAGACGCCGATTCATGACCAGGAGCGCGAAGCCAAGGTGCTCGCGCATGTTGGCGGACTGGCGCGGGGCCCGTTGTCGGGCGAGAATTTGAAACGCATTTTCCGGGAAATCATGGCGGTATGCACGGGGATTCAGGAAAATACGAAGCCCCGGCGGCGCGAATAAACGTACCAAACGTGGCTGGGCCGGCTGGCGCGTGTGCCCCAAGGATTTGCGGTTCTGTGAAGATTCACCACGGAGACACGGAGACACGGAGCGGCGCTGACTGGCGCACGCTGGCCCGTGCGGGAATCGAATCCCTTGCCAACTACGAACCGGGGCGTCCGATCGAGGACGTGGCGCGGGAATTCGGCATTGCGGATCCCGGATCGATCATCAAGCTCGCGTCCAACGAAAACGCGCTGGGGCCTTCGCCGCGCGCGGTGGCGGCGATGCAGGCGGCGGCGAGCCAGATGCACCTCTATCCTGATGGCGGGACCTATGCGTTGCGGGAGGCGCTGGCGCGGCGGCTCAAGGTTTCGTCGGACTGTATTTTGCCGGGCACTGGCAGCAACGAATTGATCGAGCTGCTGGGGCATGTGTTTTTGGGGGCGGGGACGAGCATCGTCATGGCGGAGTGCGCGTTCGTTGTGTACCGTCTGGTGGCGGCCATATTTGGGGCGCAGGTGGTGGCGGTGCCGATGCGCGAGCACACGCACGATCTGGCGGCGCTGGCGGCGGCGGTGCGGCCGGACACGCGCCTCGTTTTTGTGGCGAATCCGAACAACCCGACGAGCACCTGCGTGACACCGGCGGCGGTGAACGCGTTTATGGCGCACATCGATCCCAGGGTGATCGTGTGCTTCGACGAGGCCTATGTGGAACTGCTGCCGCCGGAGGCGCAACCGGACACGCTGCGGTATGTGCGCGAGGGGCGGTTGGTGGTGGTGCTGCGGACATTTTCCAAGGCCTACGGGCTGGCGGGGCTGCGGTTGGGCTATGCGGTGGCGGCGCCGGGATGCATCGATCTCTTGAACAGAGTGCGCCAGCCTTTTAATGTGAGCGCGATGGCGCAGGCGGCGGCGGTGGCGGCATTGGACGACGAGGCGCATGTGACGCGCACGCGCGCGATGGTGGCGGAGGGGCTGGCGACTTTGCAGGGGGAGTTTGCGGCGATGGGGCTGCCGTATGTGCCGGCGAGCGCGAACTTCGTGCTGGTGGAGGTGGGCCAGGGGCGGGAGATATTCCGAGCGCTGATGCGGCAGGGGGTGATCGTGCGCCCGATGGATGGGTATGGCCTGCCGCGGCATGTGCGCGTGACGGTGGGGACGCGGGCGGAGAATGCGCGGTTTATCGCGACATTGAAGCGTGTGTTGGGGGTCTAATGTTTTCAGGGCACGCGCCAGCGCGGCCCCTACATGGATGGGGACGGGTTGTTGAAGACGATCGATACATTGGCGATTGTGGGGCTGGGGTTGATGGGGGCGTCGCTGGGGTTGGCGGCGCGGCAGCGCGGGATTGCGCGGCGGGTGGTCGGCAGCGCCCGGCGGTCGGAGACGCGCGCGGAGGCGTTGCGCCGCGGGGTGGTGGATGTGGCGTGTGAGCAACCGGGCGAGGCGGTACGCGAGGCGGAACTCGTTGTGTTTTGTCTGCCGGTGCTGACGATCTTTGACGCCATTGCGGCGTGCGGGAAGGATTTCCGGCGGGGCAGCGTGGTGACGGATGTGGGCAGTACCAAGACGGATCTGGCGCGGACGATCGGGCCGTTGCTCGCGGGCACGGGGGTGCAATTTGTGGGCAGCCACCCGATCGCCGGCTCGGAGCAAACGGGGCTGGAAGCGGCGCGTGCGGATTTATATGAAGGCGCGGTGGTGGTGGTGACGCCGCCGGACGGGCGCATGGCACCGGGATTCGAGGCGGTGCGCGAGTTGTGGGCTGCGGTGGGCGGCGTGGTGGAAACGATGACGCCCGAGGCGCACGATCGCGTGCTGGCGCGCACGAGCCACCTGCCGCACCTGGCGGCGGCGGCGCTGGTGCGGGCGGTGCTGGGTCAGTCCGGGGAGGACGTGGCCGGTTTTTGCGGGAGCGGGTTTCGGGATACGACGCGGGTGGCCGGCGGGTCGGAAGATCTCTGGCACGACATCGTCAAAACGAACGGCAACGCGATTGGCGCGGAACTGGCGGCGTACTCGGGGGAACTGGAGCGGCTGCGCGATCTGGTGGCGCGTGGGGATTTTGAAGGCGTGCGCGCATTTCTGGCGCAGGCGCGGGACTGGCGGAAAAACATGCGGGCAGGCAAGGAACGTGGAGCATGAGCGGGGCGGAGGCGTCGATTACGGGGGCGGGGAAGGCACGGACGGTATGGGTCGAGGGCGATGACCGTGTCGTGCATCCGCGCGGGCGGGTCAAGGGCACGCTGCAAGTGCCCGGGGACAAAAGCATATCGCACCGTCTGGCGATGCTCATGGCGCTGACGGAGGGCGCGGCGACCTTCGAGGGATTTCTGGCGAGCGAGGATTGCATCCACACGTTGCGGGCGGTGGAGGCGCTGGGCGCGGGGGTGGTGCGGCATGGGGCGCAGGTGACCGTGACGGGCACGGGGGGCTGGTTTCGCGCGCCGGGGTGCGTGCTCGACATGGGAAATTCGGGGACCGGCATGCGCCTGCTGGCGGGGTTGCTGGCGGGGCATTCGTTCACGACCGAACTGACGGGCGATGCGTCGTTGCGGTCGCGGCCGATGAAGCGTATCCAGGCGCCGCTGGAGCAGATGGGGGCGCGGCTGGAACTGACGGGCGAGCGCGGCTGCGCACCGATCCGGGTGCATGGGGCGCCGTTGCGTGGGATCGATTACCGGTCGCCGGTGGCGTCGGCGCAGGTGAAGTCGTGCGTGTTGCTGGCGGGGCTTTTGGCGGAGGGGCGTACGCGGGTGGTGGAGCCGAAGTCCACGCGTGATCACACGGAGCGGTTGCTGCGGGCGATGGGGATCGATTGTCGCAGCGACGGGTTGGAGGTGAGTGTGGAAGGCGTGGGGGGGCGATTGCCGCGTCCGCGGATCACGACGTGGCCGGTGCCGGGGGATTTTTCGGCGGCGGCGTTCTGGCTGGGCGCGGCGGCGATGCTGCCGGGGTCACAGGTGTTGCTCACCAACGTGGGATTAAATCCGCGGCGCACGGCGTTTCTGGATGTGCTCAAGCGCATGGGGGCCAAGATTGAGATTTTTCCGACCGACGCCAAGAATGCCTGGGAGCCGATGGGGGCGGTGGCGATTGAAGGCGGGGAATTGCGCGGGACCGAGGTGGCGGGTGATGAAATTCCGAACCTGATTGACGAATTGCCGATGGTGGCGGTGCTGGGCGCATTGGCGCAGGGGCGTACGGTCATTCGCGATGCGGACGAGTTACGGGTCAAGGAGACGGATCGCATTACCGCGATGCTCAAGAGTCTGGCGGCCTTCGGGGTGCGGGGCGAGGAGCGTCCGGACGGCATGGTGGTGCATGGCGGCGGGCGGATCCGGGGCGGTGGCGAGGTCGTGAGTTATGGCGATCACCGGATTGCGATGTCGGGGGCGGTGCTGGCGCTGGCGGCGGACGCGCCGGTGCGCATTTGCGATGTGGGCTGCGTGGCGACGTCGTATCCTGCGTTCTGGAGCGATCTGGAGCGGCTGGCGGTGGAACGGAGCGCGGGGGCATGAGCGTGGGGGCGGACACAGGGGTGGATTTGGGGGCGGATTTGGGGGGAGACGTGGCGCGCGAGGTTATTGCCATTGACGGGCCGGCGGCTTCGG